>CAYMOD010000081.1:0-8131 GCA_964391945.1 uncultured Rhodobacterales bacterium
GGAACTTCATGAAGATCATTTCGCTCGCGCCGGAGGTGCTCTGATGGCCGCGAAACTCAGGAAGGGCGACCAGGTCGTCGTGCTTGCCGGCAAGGACAAGGGCAAGAAGGGGGAGATCACCCGCGTCATCCCCAGGGACAACCGGGCCGTGGTCGACGGCATCAACATCGCCGTGCGCCACCAGCGCCAGAGCCCGTCCTCGCAGGGCGGCCGCGTTCCCGTGGCAGTGCCGATCCAGATCTCGAACCTGGCGCTCGTCGACCCGAAGACCGGCGAGCCGACCCGGGTCGGTTTCCGCTTCGAGGACGGCAAGAAGGTGCGCTACGCCAAGAAGTCGGGGGAGACAATCAATGGCTGACTACCAACCCCGCCTCAAGGACGAGTACCGCAGCAGGATCTGCGCCGCTCTCAAGGAGGAGTTCGGCTACAAGAACGACATGCAGATCCCGCGGCTCGAGAAGATCGTGCTGAACATGGGCGTGGGCGAAGCGGTTTCGGACTCGAAGAAGATCCGCGCTGCCGAAGCCGACCTCGCGGCGATCGCCGGCCAGAAGCCGATCGTGATCAAGGCCAAGAACTCGATCGCGGGTTTCAAGCTCCGGGAAGGCATGCCGATCGGCATCAAGGTGACGCTGCGCGCCGACCGGATGTACGAGTTCCTCGACCGGCTGATCACGGTGGCGATGCCCCGCATCCGCGACTTCCGCGGCGTGAGCGGCAAGAGTTTCGACGGCCGCGGCAACTATGCCCTGGGCCTCAAGGAGCACATCGTCTTCCCCGAGATCAACTTCGACAAGATCGACCAGGTCTGGGGCATGGATATCGTGATCGTCACGAGTGCGAAGACGGATGCGGAGGCGAAATCGCTCCTCAAGCACTTCAACATGCCATTCGCGGCCTGAGCCAGGAGATCATAATATGGCAAAACGCAGCATGATCGAGCGGCAGAAGAAGCGTCAGATCCTCGTCGAGAAGTACGCCCCCAAGCGGGCGGCGCTGAAGGAGATCGCGGCGAATCAGGATCTCCCGATGGAGGAGCGGTTCAAGGCGCGGCTGAAGCTTGCAAAACTTCCGCGCAACTCGTCGCCGACCCGGTTGAACAACCGGTGCGAGGTGACGGGCCGCTCGCGCGCCTATTACCGGAAGCTTCGGATGTCGCGCATCGCGCTCCGCGATTTCGCATCGAAGGGGCAGGTCCCCGGCATGGTCAAGTCGAGCTGGTAAGGAGGGCAAGATGTCGATGAACGATCCGCTCGGCGACATGCTCGCCCGCATCCGCAATGCTTCCATGCGTGGCAAGCCGTCCGTCCGCACCCCGGCTTCGAAGATCCGCCGCTGGGTCCTCGATGTGCTCAGGGCCGAGGGCTATATCCGCGGCTACGAGGACGTCACCACCGAGGCCGGCCACAACGAGATCGAGATTGCGCTCAAATACTATGATGGGCAGTCCGTCATCCGCGAGCTCAGGCGCATCTCCACCCCCGGCCGCCGCGTCTATTCCGGCGTCAGGGACATGCCGCAGATCCGTCAGGGTCTCGGCCTCGCCATCGTCTCGACGCCGAAAGGCGTCATGTCGGACGCGCAGGCCCGCACCGCCAATGTCGGCGGTGAGGTGCTCTGCACCGTGTTCTGAGGAGGGGCCATGTCTCGTATCGGAAAACGACCGGTGCCGCTCCCGAAGGGGGTCGAGGCCACGGTCTCGGGTCAGACGGTATCCGTCAAGGGACCGAAAGGCACGCGCCAGTTCACTGCGACCGACGATGTGACGATCGTGGTCGAGGATGGTGCCCTCAGCGTGCGTCCGCGCGGCACTTCAAAACGCGCGCGCCAGCAGTGGGGCATGTCGCGCACGCAGGTGGCGAACCTCGTCGACGGCGTGACCGACGGTTTCAGGAAGGCGCTCGACATCAACGGCGTGGGCTACCGCGCCGCGGTGCAGGGCAAGGTCCTGAAGCTCCAGCTCGGCTACAGCCACGACATCGACTTCGCAATCCCGGAGGGCGTGACGATCACCACGCCGCGCCCCACGGAGATCATCGTCGAGGGTATCGATCAGCAGGTCGTCGGTCAGACGGCGGCCAACATCCGCGGCTGGCGCCCGCCGGAGCCCTACAAGGGCAAGGGCATCAAGTACCGGGATGAGTTCGTCTTCCGCAAGGAAGGCAAGAAGAAGTAAGGAACGCGAAGATGGCGACCAGCAAACGCGAGCTGTTCCGGAAACGCCGCCTGCGCGTCCGGACCAGGATCAAGAAGATCGCTGGCGAGAAGCCGCGGCTTTCGGTGCATCGCTCGTCGAAGAATATCTATGTTCAGGTGATCGACGATGTAGAGGGCCGCACCCTCGCCGCGGCCTCGACGCTCGAGCCCGGGCTCGAGCTGAAGGGCAGGAACAACAAGGAGGCCGCGGCGAAGGTCGGGGCCGAGATCGCGGCGCGCGCCAAGGCCGCCGGGATCGAGGAGGTGTTTTTCGATCGCGGCGGCTTCCTGTTCCACGGGAAGGTCAAGGCGCTCGCGGATGCTGCCCGCGAGGGCGGCCTGAAGTTCTGAGGAGAGCGGAATGGCAAGAGAACCGAGAGGCGGCGGCCGGGATCGTCGCGATCGCGACGAGACCCCGGAATTCGCCGACCGTCTGGTCGCGATCAACCGCGTCTCCAAGACGGTGAAGGGCGGCAAGCGGTTCGGCTTTGCGGCGCTCGTCATCGTCGGCGACCAGAAGGGTCGGGTCGGTTTCGGCAAGGGCAAGGCCCGCGAGGTGCCGGAGGCGATCCGCAAGGCGACGGAACAGGCGAAGCGGGGCATGGTGCGCATTCCGCTGCGCGAGGGGCGGACGCTTCATCACGACATGGAGGGGCGTCACGGCGCCGGTCGCGTCGTGATGCGTGCAGCACCCGCGGGTACCGGCATCATCGCCGGTGGTCCGATGCGTGCGGTCTTCGAGATGCTCGGGATCCACGACGTGGTCGCGAAATCGCTGGGGACGCAGAATCCCTACAACATGATCCGGGCGACGATGGACGGTCTGCAGCGGGAGCAGAGCCCGCGCATGGTCGCCCAGCGGCGGGGCAGGAGGGTCTCGGACATCCTGCCGCGGACCGATGCGGCTCCGGTTGCAGAAGCGGCGGAGGCCTGATCCATGGCGAAGACCATCGTCGTCAAGCAGATCGGCTCGCCCATCCGTCGCCCCAAGGTCCAGCGCCAGCAGCTGATCGGGCTCGGGCTCAACAAGATGCACCGGACGCGCGAGCTCGAGGACACGCCCTCCGTGCGGGGCATGGTCGCGAAGATCCCGCATCTGGTGACGATCATCGAGGAGCAGGGCTGATCCTGCTCCTCGCGCAGCGGCTCATCGGGGTCGTGTTCTTGAGCCGCTGACACCCCCCTGACCGGCTTTCACGGCGAGATGCCGTGGGCCGGCGCCGTTTTTGAAGCCGTGGTCGGCGGGCCCGTGACGCTCTGCCCGCCGTATCCGGCAAGAGGAGAAGCGTCATGAAGCTCCACGAACTCCGCGACAATCCGGGCGCGACCAAGACGAAGAAACGTCCCGGCCGCGGGCCTGGCTCGGGCCTCGGCAAGATGGGCGGCCGCGGCATCAAGGGACAGAAATCCCGTTCGGGCGTTGCGATCAACGCCTTCGAAGGCGGGCAGATGCCGCTCTACCAGCGGCTGCCGAAACGCGGCTTTTCGAAGCCGAACCGCAAGGAATTCGCGGTGATCAACCTCGGCAACCTTCAGAAGTTCATCGACGCCGGCAAGATCGACGCCAGGTCGGAGGTGACGGAGGAGGTGCTCGTCACGTCCGGCCTCGTCCGGCGCCGTCTCGACGGCGTTCGCCTTCTCGGCAAGGGCGCGCTCACGAGCGCGGTCAGGATCACCGTCACCGGCGCGTCGACATCGGCGGTCGAGGCAGTCGAGAAGGCAGGCGGCTCCGTCACCGTGACCCGGCCGGTGGCCGAAACGGCCAAGGCGGAGTGATCGCCGTCCCGGACGCGCTTGCGTCCGTCCGGGGGGAACTTTAGAGGACGACCAGTGCTGCCGGCCGCCGGAGGGGCGAGCGGCGGCGCGGGCTTTTCGGGAGAACGCGCATGGCATCGGCAGCGGAGCAGATGGCCGCCAATCTCAGCTGGGGTACCTTCGGCAAGGCGAAGGACCTCCAGAACCGGATCCTGTTCGCCGTCGGGCTCCTGATCGTCTACCGGGTCGGCACCTACATCCCCGTGCCCGGGATCGACGCCGTCCGCCTGGCGCAGTTCTTCCAGCAGGCCTCCGCGGGCATCGGCGGCATGCTCAACATGTTCACCGGTGGCGCTGTGGGTCGCATGGCGATCTTCGCCCTCGGGATCATGCCCTATATCTCGGCCTCGATCATCGTGCAGCTGATGACGGCGATGGTCCCCACGCTCGCCCAGCTCAAGAAGGAGGGCGAGGCCGGCCGCAAGAAGATCAACCAGTACACCCGGTACGGCACCGTCTTCCTCGCGACATTCCAGGCCTACGGCCTCGCCGTCGGGCTCGAGTCGGAAGGAATGGCCCTCGATCCCGGCTGGTTCTTCCGTTTCGAGGTGGTGGTCACCCTCGTCGGCGGCGCGATGTTCCTGATGTGGCTCGGCGAGCAGATCACCGCCCGCGGTATCGGCAACGGCATCTCGCTCATCATCTTCGTCGGCATCATCGCCGAGCTTCCGGCCGCGCTTGCCCAGTTCTTCACCCAGGGGCGGACCGGCGCCATCGCGCCCGCCACGATCATCGGCATTCTCGTCATGGCGGTTGCGGTCATTGCCTTCGTGGTCTTCATGGAACGGGCGCTCCGCAAGATCACCATTCAGTATCCCAGGCGCCAGGTCGGCATGAAAGTCTATGGCGGCGAGAGCTCGCATCTCCCGGTCAAGGTCAACCCGTCGGGCGTTATCCCGGCGATCTTCGCCTCCTCGCTCCTCCTCCTGCCGGCGACGGTCACCACCTTCGCGGGGCCGGGGGCGACGGTCGGGACGGGCGGCTTCTGGGACGTGTTCAACGCCTACATGGGGCGCGGCCAGCCGCTGAACCTGATTCTCTACGCGGGCCTCGTCATCTTCTTCACCTATTTCTACACCGCCAACGTCTCGTTCAAATCGGACGACGTGGCCGACAACCTGCGCAAGCAGGGCGGATTCGTGCCGGGGATCCGGCCGGGCCAGAAGACGATCGAGTATCTCGATTACGTGGTCTCGCGCCTTCTCGTCGCCGGCTCCGCCTACCTTGCCGCGGTCTGTGTCCTGCCGGAGGTCCTGATCTCGGAACTGGCGGTACCTTTCTACTTCGGAGGGACTTCCCTCCTGATCGTGGTGTCGGTAACCATGGACACGATCAGCCAGGTGCAGTCGCACATGCTCGCGCATCAGTACGAAGGGCTGATCGAGAAATCGCGGCTGCGCGGCAAGAACAGGGGGAAGACGAGGCGATGAACATCATCCTGCTGGGGCCGCCGGGAGCGGGCAAGGGAACTCAGGCGCGCCGCCTTGTCGAGGAGGAGGGCATGGTCCAGCTCTCTACCGGAGACATGCTGCGCGCTGCAAAGACCTCTGGCACGGAGATGGGGAACCGGGTGGCCGAGGTGATGGCCCGCGGAGATCTGGTGACCGACGATATCGTGATCGGGCTGATTGCCGAGCAGCTCGATGGCGATGCCGGGCGCCAGGGCCTGATCTTCGATGGTTTCCCGCGCACGCTGGCCCAGGCCGACGCGCTCGAGGAACTCCTCGCGAGGAAGGGCAGGCACCTCGACGCCGTGATCGCGATGGACGTGGATGACGAGGCGCTGATCCGCCGCGTGGCGGGACGCTTCGCCTGCGCCCAGTGTGGCGAGGTCTATCATGACGACACCAGGCCGACCGCGAAGGACGGCGTCTGCGACAAGTGCGGCGCGACCGAGTTCGTCCGCCGCGCCGACGACAACGAGGAGTCGATGCGGGTGCGGCTCAACACCTATTACCGAAACACGGCGCCGCTGATCGGCTATTACCATGCCAAGGGCAAGCTGAAGACGGTGGACGGCCTCGGTGAGGTCGATGCAATCGCCGCCGACATCCGGAAAGCGTTGAAAGAGGCTTGACGATCCGGGGTTGACGCTCCGGGCGGGGCTCATATAATCCGCGCTTCCTCAACTGGGGAGAGTCGTCGTTTCCTTCGACACCGGTGCCGGGATGGGTCCGTCCCTGACCCGGCGAGCGATCCTGCCGAGCGCGGCGGGTGAATGTTTGGATTGGGCCTCGAGCGGCCAGAAAGACGGAGCGGATACGTGGCGCGCATAGCCGGGGTGAATATCCCTACCAACAAGCGGGCGGTCGTCGCCCTCACTTACGTTCATGGCATCGGAGCATCGACTGCCGCGCAGGTCTGCGACGCGGTTGGCATCGACCAGAGCCGGCGGGTGAATGAACTCTCGGATGCCGAGGTGCTGCGCATTCGCGAGTATATCGACGGCAACCTCCAGGTCGAGGGCGACCTCCGCCGCGAGGTCCAGATGAATATCAAGCGGCTCATGGACCTCGGTTCCTACCGTGGCCTGCGCCACCGCCGCAACCTGCCGGTCCGCGGCCAGCGCACCCATACCAATGCGCGTACCCGCAAGGGCCCCGCAAGGCCGATCGCCGGCAAGAAAAAGTAAGGAGGCGGGTTCATGGCACGCGAAAAGCAGCGTCTGAAGCGCAAGGAACGCAAGAACATCTCGACCGGCATCGCTCATGTGAACGCCAGTTTCAACAATACCAGGATCCTGATCGCCGACGCTCAGGGCAACGCCATTTCGTGGTCGTCTGCCGGTGCCATGGGCTTCAAGGGCTCCCGCAAGTCGACGCCCTACGCCGCCCAGATGGCGGCGGAGGATGCCGGACGGAAGGCGCAGGAACATGGTGTCCGCACGCTTGAGGTGGAGGTCCAGGGACCCGGTTCCGGCCGCGAGAGCGCGCTCAGGGCGCTTTCGGCCGTCGGTTTCCAGATCAGCGCCATTCGCGACGTCACGCCGATCGCGCATAACGGTTGCCGACCGCCCAAGCGGCGGCGCGTCTGAGCCAGCGCCAAGGCGGAAGGTGCCCGTCCCCTGCGGCGGGCGCTACGCATTTTCATGACGACCCTCGGGTGTCGCCGGCCGACGGATCCGGACGGGGACTGGAATGGAGGACCTCTCGCATGATCCATAAAAACTGGCAGGAACTTATTCGCCCTGTCTCTCTCGACATCCGCCCGGGTGCCGACCCGTCCCGCATGGCCACCGCCGTCGCAGAGCCGCTCGAACGCGGCTTCGGCCTGACCCTCGGCAACGCGCTGCGGCGCGTTCTCCTCTCCTCGCTCCAGGGCGCGGCGATCACCTCGATCCAGATCGAGAATGTTCTTCATGAATTTTCGTCGGTTCCCGGCGTCCGCGAGGACGTTACCGACATCGTGCTGAACCTCAAGGGCGTGTCGATAAGGATGGACGTGGAGGGGCCGAAACGTCTCGAAATCCGCGCGACCGGTCCCGGCGTCGTCACGGCGGGCGATATCTCGACTTCGGCCGGCATCGAGATTCTGAACCGCGATCACGTGATCTGCCACCTTGATGACGGTGCCTCGGTTCAGATGGAACTGACGGTCGGAAACGGCAAGGGCTACGTTCCGGCCGACAAGAACCGCCCCGAGGACGCACCGATCGGCCTTGTCCCGGTGGACGCCCTGTTCTCTCCGATCAGGAAAGTCTCCTACAAGGTCGAGCCGACCCGCGAGGGTCAGGTCCTCGATTACGACAAGCTGACGCTCACCATCGAAACCGACGGCTCCCTGAAGCCTGACGATGCGATCGCTTATGCTGCGCGTATTCTCCAGGACCAGCTCTCCGTCTTCGTCAATTTCGACGAACCCGACCAGGGCGTGCGTACGGATGTTGATGAGGATCTCGAGTTCAACCCGGTCCTGCTCAAGAAGGTGGACGAACTCGAACTGTCGGTGCGTTCGGCGAACTGTCTCAAGAACGACAACATCGTCTATATCGGCGATCTCATCCAGAAGACCGAGGCCGAGATGCTCCGGACCCCGAACTTCGGCCGCAAGTCCCTGAACGAGATCAAGGAAGTGCTGTCGGGGATGGGCCTCCATCTCGGCATGGAGCTCGTGGACTGGC
>CAYMOD010000082.1:0-8089 GCA_964391945.1 uncultured Rhodobacterales bacterium
GATCCTCCTCGGCGCGATGGCAGGGTACGATCCGAAGGATTCAACCTCCGCGAACCGGCCGGTCGAGGATTTCGAGGCAGGACTCGGCGGCGACCTCAGGGGACGCAGGATCGGCATTCCGAAGGAATACCGCGTCGACGGCATGCCTGCGGAAATCGAGGCGCTCTGGTCGCAGGGCGCCGGATGGCTGCGCGACGCAGGCGCGGAGATCGTCGAGATCAGCCTGCCGCACACGAAGCACGCCCTGCCGGTCTATTACGTGATCGCGATGGCGGAGGCGTCCTCCAATCTCGCGCGCTACGACGGGGTGCGCTACGGGCGCCGCGCCGGGATCGGCGAGGGCGAAGGCATCACCGCGCTGTACGAGCGGACCCGGGCCGAGGGATTCGGTCCCGAGGTGAAGCGGCGGGTGATGATCGGCGCCTATGTCCTCTCGGCGGGGTATTACGACGCCTATTATCTCCGGGCGCAGAAGGTGCGTTCGCTGATCAAGCGCGATTTCGACAACGCCTTCGCGGACGGGGTGGAGGCGGTGCTGACGCCGGCGACGCCCTCCGCGGCCTTCGGTCTCGGCGAGATCGCGGACACCGACCCGGTGCGGATGTATCTCAACGACGTCTTTACTGTGCCGGTGAACCTCGCCGGGCTGCCGGGGATCTCGGTGCCGGCGGGGCTCGACGCTTCCGGGCTGCCGCTCGGGCTGCAGCTGATCGGGCGGCCGTGGGAGGAGGCGCGGCTTCTCGATGCCGCGCATGTGCTGGAAACCGCGTCGGGATTCGATGCACGGCCGGAGAAATGGTGGTAGAGGAGGCCTTGAAGGCCCCGGCCGGATAGAAGGCGAAAAGTCATGCGTATCCTCGTGTTGAGCATCCTGGGCGGGCTGATTGCCGGCTGCACCAGCGGCGTAATCAGTGTGCCGCGCGACCAGATCCTCTACGAGGTGCCGTCGAGCATGGCGCGCGCGACGCCGCAGGCGGGTTTCGCACAGCCGGAAGCAGCGGAGCCGGAGTCCGTCGACGATTTCACCGGCCGGATCGAGGCGACGCTGGCCGAGCCGGCGCAGGCCGAAGCGGTGGCCGAAAGCGCGGGCGGGAGGCTCGTCGCCACACCGCAACCCGCGGGTACGCCGCTCGATGACGATCATCTGAACCTGAATCAGTACACGCTGGAGCAGCAGCGCATCGACGCGGCAATTGCAGAGCGGGAACTCGCGGCAGCGCGCGAGCAGCTCGTCATCGTCACGCCGGGCGAGACGGTGCCGGAGGTGCGGGGGGTGAATGTCGCGCTCTTTGCCAACCAGACCACGCACGCGGTGGGAGAGAAGCGGTATTCGCGCTCCGCGGCCCTGCTCCGGCCGCGCAGTCGTTGTGGGCGCTATGCAAGCGCGGACGCAGCCCAGCGCGCCTTTCTTGCCGAAGGCGGGCCGGAGCACGATGCCTTGAACCTCGATCCCGATGGCGACGGGTTCGCCTGCGATTGGGATCCGGAGCCCTATCGCCGCCTCGCGCAGTGACGCCGGACGAGGCGCCGAGCCCGAATTGTGGAGAACGGCGAGAGGGTGTGCGGCCGGATCTGGTCGTGCTGCACTATACGGCGATGGCGAGCGTGGAGGCAGCGCTGGCGCGGCTTCGTGATCCGGTGGCGGAGGTCTCGGCGCATTACCTGATCGGTGAGACGGGCCGGATCTGGCGGCTGGTGCCGGAGGAGGCACGGGCCTGGCATGCCGGGGCAGGGCGTTGGGGCGTGGTCGGAGATGTGAATTCGCGCTCGATCGGGATCGAGCTCGCGAATGCCGGGCCGCTCGCGGGGTTTCCACCCTTCCCGGAGCCGCAGATGGCGGCGCTGGAGATGCTGCTTGGGGGCATCATGGCGCGTTGGGGGATCTGGCCGGCGGGTGTCATTGCGCATTCCGACATGGCGCCGGGACGGAAGGCCGATCCGGGACCGAAGTTCGACTGGCGGCGGCTGGCGCGGCAGGGCCTCGCGGTCTGGCCCGGGGCGGCGGGCAGCAAAGACGCCGAGGCGGACTGGGATGCGTTCAGGAGGGCGGCGGCGCGGATCGGCTATGCCCCGCCCGAAGAGGGTGGCTGGAATGCGGTTCTCGCCGCCTTCCGGCTGCGGTTCGTGCCGGGAGGGCAGGGGGCGCTGACCGGACACGATGTCGCGCGGGCGGAGGCGGTCACGGCGGATTTGAGCGTGAAGCTCTGTTCAGGCAGTTGATTTCCATCCTGCTCTGAAGTTCCCCTCAATGGGAATGGTGCGGAGAGGCATCCATGCACGCTTTGCCGTCCTGAAGGTGTTCCCAGTTGATCACCTCATCCCGATCCTCCGCCCGCGCCCTCAAGCTCGCTGACCTCGCCTCCAGAAAGACTCGCCACCCCACGATACGCCGCTTCTCCTCAACTCATATCATCCAGGCCTGGCCATGGCTCAGCGATGACGGCCGTAGAGGGGCCTCACGATGAGCATGGGATCGAGCTCTCCGACTTCCAGCCGCGATCGCGCCGGTCTTCGGTTCCGTGAAATCCATGAAGGCGACCTGCGGGCATTTCACCTCAAGGACGGAGCGGAGCCCGCTACTCCAGCAGGATGACAGGCCGGAATCACCGCAGCGCTGTCCGGACGAGGGAATCCTGGTGCTGGCGATAAAACAGGAATGGTACCGAGGAGCTGTTCAAGCTCCACCCTGACTCGCGTTTGCTGGAAGGGAGAGCGCGAGGGGGTTCAGCTATGCCGGGTTCGTGCTTCTCACCGAAGCAAGAACCAGATTGGCGAAGGTTTCGGACACTTCGGAAGGGGTCGCGGCGGCGTTCGGGCGGATCCAGAGAAAGCTGTAGAAATACATACCGAGTATGCCCTTCAATCCGATCTCGTCGACCGGGATGAAAATGCCCTGTTCATGCCCGCGCTGGAGGACCTTGCCCCAGATGTCCTGATACTCGCGATGGAGCCTCAAGACTTCCTTCCGCCTGTCGCCGGTGAGGGAGTGTACCTCCCTGAAACAGACCGTCATATCCGCGTGTCGATCAAAAACCACATCCATGAGGGCGGCGCTGAGCTGCCGTATGCACTGCTCGGGATCCGGCTCCTTCTCGGTAATCTCCCTGGCGGATCTGATCAGATCCTCCATGTAAGTCTTCGAGATATCGAAGAGCAGGTCTTCCTTGCTGCCGATGTGGTAGTAGAGTGCGCCCCGACCCAGATTGACGGCCTCACCCAACTCGGCCACGCCGACCGCGCTGTAGCCCTGCCGCGCGAAGAGTCCGGCAGCGATCCTTCGGATACGCTCCTTGTGCCGAGACGGCGTCTCAGTCCTCCCGCCTGCACTTCGATTGCGAGCTTCTTCCATTACGCGTGCCAAGGGAGATCTTCCAGACGTTCGTATGAATCTAGGTTTGTTCTCAGCGGCGGTCAAGCGCATCCGGGCAGGGCTATGGGATTGGCCGATGGCGGTTCGGACGAAGGCGCCGGACCTCAGGCTCGGAATTCCTTGAAACGGCCCGCGGTCCTGCGCGAACCCGGCGCAGTTCTTGGCCCCGCAGAGCGGAGCGCCGCGCGTGGTTGCGAGGATGTCGAGCAGGACGTACCGCGGCACATTTCCGGCGGCGGACCGGGCGCGCACGATCGAAGTCGCATCCGGCCCGGCGTTCGGTCCGGATGCGATCTCGTCACCGGGCCATGTCTTCCCGCTGATCGCACAGCGGGGTGGCACCCTCATCCGGCCCGGCCATGCCGAGGCGGCAGTCGACGTTTCGAGACTGGCGGGACTGAACCCGGCCGGCGTCATCTGCGAAATCATGAAGGACGACGGCGCGATGGCACGATTGCCCGACGTGCTGGAGTTTGCAGCCCTGCATGGTCTCAAGGTCGGGACCATCGCCGATCTCATGGAGTATCGCCTGGTTGCCGACCGGCTGGTGCAGCGGGCCAGCGTCGAGGAGCGCCGTCAGTGCCTATATCTATCACTTGAATGGTCTGGTCGAGGACGACTTTGTCGCCAACGCGGAGTCCCTCGCTGCGCTGGAGATGCCAAGCGTGACGCTTTCATCACCGTCGATGGGCCGGACACGGACAACCTCCGATGCCTGCAGGATTGCGATCCGATCGGAACGGTGGCCGAGGCTGCGGGGATGAGACCGGCCCTCCAGGATCGCGCCGAGACCCCGGGCAGGTGGAGTCCGAGGAGATCGGCGGTGGTGGCACCGGAGGGCAGGTCGAGATGGGAGAGAGGGCGGACAGCCAGGAATGACGCGCGCCCGCGTGTGGTTGAGCCTCCACCGGCGGCGAGGTTCGACCGACGATACAGGGAAGGTGGAAGATCCGGAGCCTCTTCACGGCAAGGAGCCGAGGCGGAGTGTATCCTTGCCGTGATCGACGCCATACCGGAGGGCAGGGAGGAATTCGCCGGTCTCCACGTCGGCATCCGCGGGAGCGCGAGACGCTGGCGCGAGTTCCTCGTTCCCCTCAAGTGTCCACTTGGCCGTCCTGACTTACGAATACATGACGGTTTCGATAGGCCGTCGACCATGTGGCGATAGCCGAGATACGGGCGCTCCGTGTTGTAGTGGATCAGCCAGGCATCGAGATCAGGGGTCATGTCGCCAGACGTGGTGCAGGATCGTGGCCGCGATCCGCTCGGGATCGGGTCCGGCGTCGAGCCGCAGCCAGTCGATGCGGCCGAGGTCATAGCCGAGTTGCCGCTCGAGCACTTCGACCGTCGCATCCGAAGGCCCGCCTTGCCGCGCGGCGACCCGAGTACGCAGCGTCTCAGGGGCAAGGTCGAGCCAGACCCCGAGAAACGGCACGCCGGCCCGAGCGGCCGCAGCGGCGATCGCTTCGCGCTCGCCGGGCGTCGAGAACACCGCGTCTGCGACCACGCAGGCGCCGCCAGCCGCGGCCGCCTGCGCGTGGGCAGCGAGTTCCGCGTAGACCTGTTCGGAGATTCCCGGCGCATAAGCCCGGGCGGGGAGGCGGGTATCGGGAGCGACTGCGAACAGCGCCTTGCGCAGCCGGTCGGAGGCAAGGGTGCGCGCGCCGGCTCCTCCGCCGAGATGCGGTGCCAGCGCCGCGGCGACGGTCGACTTGCCCGAGCCGCTCAACCCCCCGATCGCCACCAGAACCGGAGCGGGCGGCGCGAGCAGCGTCTCGGCCAGTTCGAAATACGTCCGCGCTTGCGCGGCGAGGGCGGCGTCGCCGCCGGTCGCCTTCGCCTGGGTCGCCGTGACATGGGCGCGCACCGCGGCGCGCAATGCCATGAAGCAAGGGAGGACCGGCAGCACGTCCTCGTCACCGGTGGCGTCGATCCAGCGGTTCATGACCAGATTGGCGAAGCCGTCGAGACCGCGGTGCCGCAGATCCATCAGCAGGAAGGCAAGATCGTAGCCGATATCGACCGTCGCCAACGCGTCATTGAACTCGAGGCAATCGAACAGCACCGGCCGATCTCCGTCGCGGAAGATGTTGCGCAGGTGCAGATCACCGTGACAGAGCCGCACCCGTCCGTCCTGCTCCCGCGCATCGAGGCGGGCGCGATGCGTCTCGACCGCCGCACGGAACGCCGCCGAGAGGCGCTCGATGCGCACGGGATCGAGCCCCTCGCCGGTGGCGAAGGCCGCCTCGTTGACGTCAAGAACCCCTTCGACATTCGCCGCCCCGCCGCCGGTATGCCGGATCTCGGCGCGGACGTGGAAGTCGGCGATCGCCGCCGCCAGCCGCTCCATCAGCCCGGCATCAAGCGCGCCGCGGCGCGCCAGCGCGTCGAGGAGTTCGGCCTGGTCGAAGCGACGCATTTCCACCACGGCATCGACCAATGGGCCGCCGCCATCGAAACGGAGGCGTCCATTTTCGCCAGTGATGCGACGGATGCCCAGATAATGGTCGGGCGCGGTCAAGCGGTTGCGCACTACCTCGCGCTCGCAGATCGCCAACCGCTGCTCGGGGGTGGTGAAGTCGCAATAGGGCAGCCGCAGCGCCCGTTTGAGCTTGAAGACCCGGTCGCCCGCAAGGAAAAGTACCGAGATATGCGTCTCCATCACCTCCACCGCTGCGCCGCCGTGGGTTGCAGGATCAGCGAGGAAGGCACGCGTGCCGGTCTGGTCGTCCATCAGGACAGCATCGCGGAGCCGGATACGCGCACGAGCGCGGCATCTGCCACGTGGCGGGGATCAGAGGTAGCTTTCATGTCGCGTCTCGTGAAGCCGGGGGCCATGCGCCAACCCCGCTCATGCCGTGCAGGATGCTGTGAGATCCGGGGGCGCGCAGCGTCTGCTGTACAATCTACGCACCAACTGCGAAGATTTTGCAATGTCCGGTTTGACAGGCCATGCCGCATCGGGTGATCTCCGATCAGGATCGCAGGGGAAACGTAGCACCGACCCCCGGTTGCGAAGGAACGCCGCAGTCGTGAGACCATCGACGAGGTTCTCTCTGAGCATCGAATCCAGGCTCACCGACATCAGCACCACCGACACCGAGGTTTCCGAGAAGGCTGCCGACATGGTGCGGACCGACGACACCCGTGCCAGAGCCGGACGCGGGTGTGCGGGCAGAGCAAGGCGGTATGCGAAGCGGGTGGTGAAGAACTTCGATGCGAGAGCTTCGCGCGAGCGGCTCGCCCCTCCCGGCGATGCCTTGACTGGCCGGGGCTCAGGCGTTCAACTACGAGGAGTCAAGACAGGTGAGGAGGATTGCGGGCGTTCGGGCTCCGTTGTCCGCGTGATGTGATGAAGCAAGAGAAGCTCGCCCGGCCCGCACTCGTCGCGGAGCCTCAGCCCCGCCGCGAGGGCGCGGGGCATTCACAGATCTATCGTGCGGCGGATCTGGCGCAGATCGCTCTCACGGCGCAGCTGACCGGGGGGATGTCACCGGCCGCCCTGGCTCTGGCAAATTTCGACTGGTGGATCCATCTCGCGGCCTCGCCCGGCAAACGCCTCCAGCTCACCGAGGAGGCAGCCCGCCTGTGGCTGCATCTCGGCGCCGTCAGCCATCGGCCGGACGCGCTGCCGCGCACCCATCCGTCGCCCGGCGACAGCCGGTTCACCGACGACGCCTGGCGGAAGCCGCCGTTCTCGTTCCTGGCGCAGGCCTTCCTGCTCAATCAGCAGTGGTGGCACAACGCGACGAACGACGTGCCGGGGATGACGCCGCACCACCGGGACGTCGTGTCCTTCGCCGCGCGGCAACTGCTGGACGTGTTCTCGCCCTCCAACAACCCGCTCACGAATCCCGAGATCCTCGCCCGGACCTTCGAGACCGGCGGGTGGAACTTCCTGCAGGGCTGCCAGAACTGGCTCGAAGACATCCGGCGGCAGGTCGGCAGACAGCCACCCGTCGGGACGGAGGATTTCCGCGTCGGCGTGGACGTCGCAGTGACGCCGGGCAAGGTCGTGTACCGCAACCATCTGATCGAGCTGATCCAGTACGCGCCGGCGACCGAGACCGTGCGCGCCGAGCCGATCCTGATCATCCCGGCCTGGATCATGAAATACTACATCCTCGATCTGTCGCCGGAGAACTCGCTGATCCGCTACCTGGTCAGCCAAGGCTACACCGTCTTCTGCATCTCCTGGCGCAATCCGTCGGCCGAAGACCGCGACCTGTCGATGGAGGACTACCGCAGGCTCGGGGTCATGGCGGCGCTCGATGCGGTCGCCGCGATCGTTCCCGGCCGCAAGGTGCATGCCACCGGCTACTGCCTCGGTGGCACGCTCCTCACGATCGCCGCCGCGGCGATGGCATGTGGCGGCGATCACCGGCTGGCCTCGCTGACGCTGTTCGCCGCCCAGACGGACTTCACCGAACCGGGTGAGCTCGCACTCTTCATCGACCACAGCCAGATGCACTTCCTCGAAGGCGTGATGTGGAACCGCGGGTATCTCTCGGCCGATCAGATGGCGGGCGCCTTCCAATTGCTGCGCTCGAACGACCTGGTCTGGTCGCGGCTCGTGCGCGACTATCTGATGGGCGAGCGCGCGCCGATGTTCGACCTGATGGCGTGGAACGCCGATTCCACCCATATGCCCTACCGGATGCACACCGAATATCTGCAGCGGCTCTATCTCGACAACGAGCTCGCCGCCAACAGGTTCAT
>CAYMOD010000083.1:0-8080 GCA_964391945.1 uncultured Rhodobacterales bacterium
GAACCGGGCGCGGTGCCGCCGACATCGGCGTGATGGCCGCGGGCGGCGACCCAGAAAAGGATGCTCTCGCCAGCCTCGTCGAAGACCGGGGTGACGACGGTGATGTCGGGGAGATGCGTGCCGCCGTTATAGGGCGCGTTGAGCGCGAAGGCGTCGCCGGGGTGGATGTCGCCTGCGTTGAGGCGAATCACCGTCTCCACCGAGCGGTCCATCGAACCGAGATGGACCGGCATGTGCGGTGCGTTGGCGACAAGGGCGCCGTCGGCATCGAAGACCGCACAGGAAAAATCGAGCCGCTCCTTGATGTTGACCGAGCGCGCGGTGTTCTGGAGCGTGACGCCCATCTGCTCGGCGATGTTCATGAAGAGGTTGTTGAACACTTCGAGGAGGACCGGGTCGGCGCGATCAGTGCCGATGGCGATGTCGCGGCGGAGTTCCTCAGTGCGGGTGAGCAGGACGTGGTTCAGGGCGGTGATCTCCGCCTGCCAGCCGGGCTCGACGACGATGGTCTGGTTCGGCTCGATGACGAGGGCGGGGCCGGGAATACGGTGACCGGGGCGGAGCGCCTCGCGGTGGCGGATGGCGGCGTCGTGCCAGCTTCCGGCGCAGAATATGGGGGCGGTACGCTCCGCTTCGGGGATGTCCAGGGCGAGGGGGTGCTTGGTTTCGGGCGGCGCGGGTGCGGCGGCCTCGAGGGCTTCGAGCTCGACCGCCTCGATGACAAGAGGCTTTTCTGGGGTGACGAAGCCGAACCGACCCATGTGCGCGGTCTCGAAGGCGGTCCTGGCGGCGTTCATGTCGCGGGTGTCGAAAGCGACCGGAAGCGCGGTATCGGTGCCGGCGTAGCGGAGGTGAAGCCGGGCGCGGCTCGTGATGTGGTCAGGGGCAATGCCCTGCGCGGCGAGTTCGGCGTGGGCCTCGGCGCGCAGGTCCGCGAAAGCCGGGTCGAGTACGGAAAGGGCCTCGAAGGTGAGAGGCAGTTCGAGCGCCTTCATCCGGGTGGTGACGACGCGGGAGAGGCCGATCCCGTAGGCGGAGAGAAGCCCGGAGAGCGGATGGATCAGGACCGAGCGCATGCCGAGGGCGTCGGCGACGAGGCAGGCGTGCTGGCCTCCCGCGCCGCCGAAGGCGTTAAGGAGGTAACGGGTGACATCGTAGCCGCGCTGGACGCTGATCTTCTTGATCGCGTTCGCCATGTTGGCGACGGCGATGCGGACGAAGCCTTCGGCCACCGCCTCGGGCGTCTTGCCGCCGCCGGTGGCCGCGGCGATCGCGGCGAAGCGGCGGGCGACCACGTCACGGTCGAGGATCTCGTTGCCGCCCGGGCCGAAGATCGCCGGGAAGAGATCCGGCCGGAGCCTGCCGAGCATGACATTGGCGTCGGTGAGCGTCAGCGGGCCGCCGCGGTGGTAGCAGGCGGGGCCGGGATCGGCGCCGGCGGAATCGGGGCCGACGCGGAAGCGGCCGGGTTCGGCATGGAGGATCGAGCCGCCGCCCGCCGCCACGGTATGGACGCGCAGCATCGGCGCGCGCATGCGGACGCCCGCGACCTCGGAATCGAAGGCGCGCTCGTAGTCGCCGGCGAAATGCGCGACATCGGTCGAGGTGCCGCCCATGTCGAAGCCGATGACGCGGGCAAACCCCGCGCTTTCGGCGGTGCGAACCATGCCGACGACGCCGCCGGCGGGGCCGGAGAGGACGGCATCCTTGCCGCCGAAACGGTCGGCGGCGGTGAGCCCGCCCGAGGACATCATGAACTGGAGGGTGGGACCAGGTTCGGTCGGGGGCGTCGCGCCGAGGGCTTGGGCGACGCGGGCGACGTAGCGGCCGAGGATCGGCGAGAGATAGGCATCGACCACGGTGGTATCGCCGCGGCCGACGAGCTTGATGAGGGGCGAGACTTCGTGACTGACCGACACCTGGGCGAAGCCGAGGTCGCGGACATGGGCGGCGAGGCGGGCCTCGTGCTCAGGGTTTCGCCAGGCGTGCATGAGGACGATGGCGATCGCCTCGATGCCGCCCGCGCGGAGGTCGCGGAGCGCCGGATCGAGGGCGGCGGGATCGAGCGGGATCTCGACGGAGCCATCGGCGCGCAGACGCTCGTCCACCTCGATCACGCTCTCGTAAAGCTGTTCGGGAAGGATGATCTCCTTCGCGAAGATGTCGGGACGAGCCTGATAGCCAAGGCGGAGCGCGTCACGAAAGCCGCGGGTGATCAGCAGCGCGGTGCGATCGCCCTTGCGTTCGAGAAGGGCGTTGGTGGCAACCGTGGTGCCCATGCGGACGGTGCCGACGCGCTCGGGCGGGACCCGCACGCCGGGGGGGACCCCGAGAAGGCGGCGGATGCCTTCGATCGCCGCGTCCTCATATGCGTCGGGATTCTCGGAGAGGAGCTTGAGCGGATGAATGCTTCCGTCCGGGGCGCGGCCGAGCACGTCGGTGAAGGTGCCGCCGCGGTCGATCCAGAAATCCCAAGCCCCGGTCATCGATTGCCCCGACCTCTGCTTCTGCCGTGCGCGCCTTGTCGGGTGATCCTTGGTGAGAGGCAAGGGTTGGAGGGGCTCTTCAGGCCGCGGCGCGTTCCGGGAACAGGGCGGCGAGGGCGGCGGGCTCGGCCGGGATCACGCCGCGCTCGGTGATGAGCGCGGTGACGAGCCGGGCAGGCGTCACGTCGAAAGCATGGTTGACCGCGGGCGAGGCATCGGGGGTGAGCTGCACCTGTGTCACGTCTCCTTGTGCGGTGCGGCCCCAGATATGGGTGACTTCCTCCGGGCTTCGTTCCTCGATCGGGATGTCGCGGCCGGAGGCGAGGGTGAAGTCGATGGTGGGCGAGGGCAGGGCAACGTAGAAGGGTATGCCGTTGTCGTGAGCGGCGAGCGCCTTCAGATAGGTGCCGATCTTGTTGCAGACGTCGCCGTTCGCGGTGGTCCGGTCGGTACCGACGATCACCATGTCGACGAGGCCGTTCTGCATCAGGTGGCCGCCGGTATTGTCGGCGATGACATGATGGGGGACGCCGTGATTGGCGAGTTCCCAGGCGGTGAGGGCGGCGCCCTGGTTGCGCGGGCGGGTCTCGTCGACCCAGACGTGGATGTCGATGCCGGAATCATGCGCCTGATAGATGGGCGCGGTGGCGGTGCCCCAATCGACGGTGGCCAGCCAGCCGGCGTTGCAATGGGTGAGGATGTTGACCGGCCCCGCCTTCCGCGCCGCGATGTCGCGGATGAGGGGAAGGCCGTGGAGGCCGATCGTGCGGCAGATCTCGGCATCCTCGTCGGCGAGTGCGGCGGCGATGGTCCAGGCGGCGGCCTCGCGTTCGCTTCCGGGGAGCGGGCGCAGGCGACGCACCACCGCGTCGAGCGCCCAGCGGAGGTTGATCGCGGTCGGCCGGGTGGCGAGGAGGAGGGCGTGGGCCTCGCCAAGACGGCTATCGGAGGCATCGTCATGGAGGGCGAGGGCGAAGCCGTAAGCGGCGGTGACGCCGATCAGCGGCGCGCCGCGCACGAGCATGTCGCGGATGGCACGGGCAGCGTCCTCCGGGGTTTCGAGCGTGACGGTGGTGAAGGCGTGTGGCAGGCGCGTCTGGTCGATGATGCCGACGGCGCCGCCGCGCCCGTCCGCGGGAGTGCGTTCGACCCAGATCGTTCGGGTCGGCTTGCCTTCTACCTTCATGATGCCTCTCCCGGCTCTGACCGCTCCTGAATTGGCTCAAGGCGGAGGGGATTTCCAGAGGCGGGCAAGACCTTCGTCACCGCGCACGGGATCAGTTGGGGGCAGGGGGAGTGCCGCGATGTGGCGGCGCTGTTCGGCGGTGGGCGGACCACGGCAGATGTCGCCTTCCTGGCCGGGCGGGTAGCCGCCGACGACGAGGAAATCGCCGCTTGCCGCGATCCGGCGGTGACCGGTGCCGGCCGGGAGGACCAGCACGTCGCCGGCGGCCACGTCGAGATCGCGGCCCCCGGGCCCGCCGAGGGTGAGCCGGGCCGAGCCTGCGGCGATGCCGAGGACCTCGTGGCCACGGCTGTGGTAATGGTGGAAACCGAAGATGCCGTTCCGCCAGAGGCCGGTCCAGCCGTTCCGCGCGAAGAGCGTCTCGAGCACCGCCGCGCCCTCCGGGCAAGTGGTGCGGTAGATCAGGACCGGCAGGGCCGAGTTCGGGATACCGTCGCCGGGTTCGAGAAGAAGCTGCCCGGGCTCGGACATGATCGCGTCTCCCATCCGCTGCTGCACCAACGCAGGGACGGGCGGACAGTTCGGACACAGGGGCGCTGGCGCCGGTCGTGGGGGCCGGTCCGCAGCCAGAATCTCTGGCCCGTACGCCGCTTGCCAACTTCGTCCCGGTGGTTAAGCTGGCAGGATGGGATCCTCCGCTCAGGTTGTGCCGTTCTCGCCGCTTCCCGACCGCGTGAGTTTCAGCCGGGCGGAGCTTTCCGCGATCCTCGGTCTCTACGGGCGCGCCGTGGCGGCCGGGATATGGCGGGATTACGGGATCTCGCTCCTGCGCGAGGTGGCGGTATTCTCGGTCTTCCGGCATACGGCGGAGCATCCGCTCTACCGGATCGAGAAACGGCCGAAGCTTGCCGCGCGGCAGGGACAGTATGCGGTCCTCGGCATGGATGGAAGGATCCTGCGCCGCGGCCATGACCTCCGCCAGGTGCTGCGCCCGCTGGAGGCGAAGCTGATCCGCGCCGTCTGCTGATCCGCCGTCTGCTGATCCGCGTCTGCTTCCACACCGTCTGATGCTCGAGGCTCGCGGGAACCGCGCGGGGACGCCGCCCGTTGGTGGGCGGGTCACGCGGGCACGCGCTTGCGGAACAGGCAAGGGAAGGAGCGGGAATGCTGAAATTCATTGGAGGGACGGTCGGCGTCATCTTCCTGATCGGTCTTCTGGTCGTCATCGGGCTCCTTGCCCTGATCTTCTGAGGGCGGTTGGCATGGTGCCGATATTGCTGTGGCTGCTCGGTGTACCGATCACGCTGATCATCCTCATGATGCTCTTCGGCCTGATCTGAGGCAGACGCGCCCCGAGGCCGGAGGGGCCGGCCCGGGAGAGACGAGCCGCGGCAGGCGCTGGCAGTGCAAGGCGAGAAGAAATGGCTCCACGTTCGTTCTGGAAGGGATACCTCAGGTTCTCGCTCGTGAACTGCGGGGTGGTGATGACGCCGGCACTGAGCGGGCACGAGAAGATGCGCTTCCACACGCTGAACGCCCGGACCGGGAACCGGGTGCGCCGCCGCTACGTCGATTCGGTAACCGGCAAGCCGGTGAGGGAGAAGGATGAGGCGCGGGTCTACCCGCTCCCCGACGGCCGCGACGTGATCATCGAGGACGAGGATCTGGAGGCGATCGCACTCGAGAGTGCGTGGACCATCGATATCGAATGTTTCGTCCCGTGCGATTCGATCGGCTGGATCTGGCTCGACCGGCCGCATTATCTCGTACCCGATGACAAGGCGGGAGAGGAGGCCTTCGCGGTGATCCGGGAGGCGATGAAGGCAACCGGAACGGTCGGCATTTCCCGGCTCGTGCTCTACCGGCGCGAGCGTGCGGTGATGGTCGAGCCCTGCGGCAAGGGATTCGTGGTCTGGACGCTGCGTTATGGCGACGAGGTCCGCGATCCGGAGCCGTATCTCGAGGGAATCGAGGCGGAGAAGCCTGATGGGGAGGCGCTCGACCTCGTCACCCGGCTGATCGACAGCCGCACCAGGGCATGGTCGCCGAAGATGGTGAAGGATCCGATCCAGGCGAAGCTTGTCGAGATCATCGCCGAGAAGCAGAAGGACGCGAAGCCTGAGCCGAAGAAACGCCCCGTCCGGCACGGCGATGGAGGCGGCGAGGTGGTGTCGATTCTCGATGCGCTCCGCAAGAGCGTCGAGGGCGAGAAGAAGGGGAAGCGGCAGTGAGCTGATGTGGCGGCCGGCCGGGGATGTGACGGGATTTCAGCCTGAGAACCCGAGCATGTGCCTGATCATGTGTTTGACGCCGCCAAGGGGAGAACATCTGCTCGAACGTGAACGGCCTGCGGGCGAGGGCGCTGGCAGCATCCGCGACGGCGGCTGCAGGCGCCCCGTGGGCGAAGGGGTCAGGCGGCTTTCGGCCGTGCCGCCTCGATCACCTTGTAGACGGAATCCTCAACGAGCAGCGTGACGGTGCGGAAAGTCCGCGCGAGCGTCGCCTCGTAGGGCAGCGAGCGGTTGGCGACGAGGAGGAGGCGGCCTGCCGGCTTCAGGAGGCGCGCAGCCGCCGTGATGAATGCGGCGCCGAGTTCGGGCTCGGCGGCACGGCCCTGATGGAAGGGCGGGTTGGTGATGGCCCAGTCATAGCGTCGGCCGGAAAGGCGGGTGACGTCGCTCCAGTAGAAGGACGCGCGTGAATCGGTGACGTTCCGGCGCGCAGCTTCGAGGGCTCGCGCCTCGGCTTCGTGAAGGTCGAGCGAGACAATTTCCGGATTGGCCGCAAGCAGCCGCGCCGAGAGCCAGCCCCATCCGGCGCCAAGATCGGCGACCGCACCGCCGAGGCGGCCTTCCGCGTGGGTTGCGAGGCGCTCGGACCCCGGGTCGGGATGGTCAGGGCTGAACATCCCCGGCCCGGTCACGAAACCTGCGGCATTGGGGCGGAGCGCGTAGTCCTGCGCCCAGACGGACACCGCCTCCGGCAGTATCTCGGGCCGGCGGAGATGGAAGACACGGCCGTGTGCCTTCGACATGCGGCCGTCGAGCGGCAGGGCAGCGCCGATCTGGCGCATCAGCGCGTCGATTCCCTCGCTGCGGGCGCCGGTGACGACGATGACGGCGCCGGGCGGCACCGTCGCGAGCGCGTCTGCCACGGCGCCGAGGGTGTCGCTGCGGAAGCGGGTGGCGAAGACGATCGCGGCTGAGGCCGATGGCGGCGGATCGGACGAGACGGCGAGGCCTTCGCCGAGGAGCCGGTCATGCAGGGGACGGCCGCTCTGCTGGCAGAGGAAGCGGCCTTGGCCGAGGCGTGTGTAGAGATCGGTCGGCGCGGCCCGGAGGACCGCGATCGTGCCTTCCTCCGGAAGCGGAAGCTCGCCCGCTGCGTGGGCAAGCGCGAGCCGGTCGTTGCGGCGGCTCACGTTCGCGCCGCCGGGGTCATTCCTTTTCCATCGTGCATTGCAACGGATGCTGATGTCGGCGGGCATAGTCCATCACCTGGGTCACCTTGGTCTCGGCGATCTCGAACGAGAAGACGCCGACAATGGCGACTCCCTTGCGGTGGACGGTGAGCATGATCTCGATGGCCTGATCATGGGACACGCCGAAAAACCGTTGGAGCACGTGAACCACGAACTCCATCGGCGTGTAATCGTCATTGAGGAGCAGCACCTTGTAGAGGGGTGGCCTCTGCGTCCTCGTTTTCGTCTTTGTCAGGAGCCCGGTCTCGGAGCCCGGGCCCTTGCGATCGGTTCCTGGCATTTTCTGTTCGGCATTCCATTGGCGGCGCTTTGACCAAGGATATATGGGAATGCCGGTAATAGAAAAGGGGGCCGAAGCCCCCTCTCCCGTTCTATTGTCCGTTCGGACTAGAGCGAGAAGCTCTTTACCGCGTCCGACGCCGCCGAGAGGCGCTCGCCGATCGGGGCCGAGATGTCCTTCGCTGCGGCGGCGAGGATCTCGTTCATCTTGCTGGTCTGGTGCAGCCAGTCCTCGAACGCGTTCTGCGCGTAGGCAGCCTGCTTCTCGAAGAGCTCGCTCGCCGTCCTGGCCGAAGCGAAGTCCTGAGCCGCGGCAACGACGTCATCGAACGACTTCTTCGAGTAGGCCGAGATCTCGGAACTGATGCCCTCGAACGCCTTCGCGGCGATCTCGGAGGACTTCACGACGGCTTCGACGTTGTCCTGGCTGAAGGAGGTGAAGCCCTCGAGGCCCTTCGAGAACTTCTCGAGGTTCTCGGTGAGGTTGCGCTGGCCCTCGGCCGCGAGGTCGGTGGTGACTTCCGTTGCGGTGTCGGCCACGGTCTCCGCGGTCTTCTTCGTCGTATCGGCTGCGGTCTCCGCAGTCGTCTCCGCGGTCTTCTTCGTCGTATCGGCCGCGGTCTGGGCAGTCCTCTTCGCAGTATCGGC
>CAYMOD010000084.1:0-2334 GCA_964391945.1 uncultured Rhodobacterales bacterium
CTATCCCAAGCCGGTCAGGGTGGCGGAGGCTGGAGACCGCTGGCGCAAGGCGGACCTGTAGAGATGGGTAGCGCGGGGGACGAGGCCGAGACGCAGGAGGAGGCCGTGCTCGACGGCGCCGGCTTCATATGAAGCCGGCCGACTGGCCTCGTCGCTACATGGTGGTGCGGAAGCTGGCAGGTGGAAAGATCGGCTACTATTGGGAGCCGCGCCCGAAAGACGTCAGGGCCGGCTGCTCGATCAGGGGCGGACCCCTTGGCGCCGACTGCGGAGCCGCCCGCGAACGCGCCAACGAGTTGAACGAGGCGCCCGACGCCTGGCACTCCGGCTCCCCCCTCATCGAGCCGGGACGGGCGCGCCGGCACCATCGACTGGTGGTTCAACGTATACCAGACCCAGACGCAGCGCTGGAAGAACCTGCGCGAGCGGTCGCGCCCGGGCTACCGGCGCAGCAGCATGCGGATCGTTGCCGATCTGCCGCTGACGAAGCCTGCAGCCGGGCGGTCGCGCATGGGCGAGCTGCCCGTGAAGTCGCTCCCTCCTGCCGCGGTGAAGCTCTATGAACGGCTGGTCGCCGGTTATGGCAAGCTGCATCCGGATCGGCATCGCCAGCCCGAACTCGAGATAGACCTCTGCAAGGTCGCTTGGGACAAGGTGAGGCGCATTCACCCCGAGCACTTTCCGTCCGGCGACAACCCGTTCGTCGGGCTGACGCGGGTCCGCAGGGCCAAGGGACGACAAAGCCCGCGACCAGGGAGGAGGCGTATAAGCTTGCCGAGGCGCTGCGCGCGCACGGCTTATCCGCACCTGGGCGCCTGCGCGCTGATCTCCTGCGAATGGCACCAGCGCCCCGAGAACGTGCTGAGTGGCGCGACGACATGGCCGGGCTACGAACCCGGCAAGCGGGTGCGGATCGAGCACTGGAAGACCGATCCCGGCTGGAAGGAGCAGCGCGAAGAGAACGGCGAGGACAACAAGCACTTCTGGCTCGAGTTCGCTGACGATAGCGGGACGCCGCTCTATCCGGAAATCGAGGCATATCTCGCCGAACTGCCGAGGATCGGCATTCCGATCGTTCTGCGCCCGGTGCGGCGGCGGCGGAAGGGCCAGGAAGCGCGCTCGATGCGGTGCCCTACCTGTTCCGGACGGCGCACGACATCATAAAGGAGGTGCGCGAAAAGGCCGGCCTGCCTGACCATCTAACGCTCGGCGCCTGCCGGCATGAGGGGATGACCGGACTCGGCGACGCCGGGGTTACCGGGCAGAAGGGCATGGCGCTCTCGGCGCATACGACACCGCAGACGTTCCGGCTTACCTGAAGCACACCAGAGACCAGCGAATGGCCGGAGCCCCGCAAACGGCTCGCCCTCAGGTGGAGTCTCGCGTCTTGAGCTGCGGCTCGACGGAACCGAAAAGGGAACGCGAGTCGAAATGCGCACCAGAGAGGAGTTGAAATGCTCTGGGGGTCCAGCCTAAGCTTCTGATTTCATGGTACCGACGCCCCGGCTCGAACGGGGGACCCCCAGATCCACAATCTGGTGCTCTAACCAACTGAGCTACGTCGGCACTTGGCTGCGACCTAGTGCAAGGTGCAGGGAAACTCAAGCCCCACTTGAGCCGGAAGGCAAGTGGGGGCATGTTCCCCGTCGACGGAGGAGCGGACATGGGTATCGACAAGGAAAGCGACGTCTCGGCGAGCCTGCAGATCGGGCCGACGTCGCTCGGCATGGTCCGGCTTTATGTCGAGACCGAGGCGATGGAGCTGCCGCTCGATTTCGATCCTGACGAAGCGGAGGAAATCGCGGAAGAGTTGCGTGCGGCGGCGGCGCGGGCGCGGGAGATCGGTGCCGGGCCGGACCCGGGAGAGAAGAAGGGGAAGCCCCGCCGGTCTCAGCGTGGCGGATCGAAGCGGCGGGTCGGGTCCTCGAACTGAACAAGGCGCTCGGCGGCGGTGCGGGCGAAGCGTTCGAGCAGGGCGCGCCGGCGGGCGGGTGCGAGCGGCGCGGGTTCGGGGAGACGGATGATCGCCGCCTCGTAGGCATCGGCGCGGATAAGGCCCGAGGCGGGCGGCAGGATCGCTTCGGGAAAATCGGCATCGACCGCCCAGAAGAAACGGTCGCACCAGGGCAGGTAGCCCTCCCATTTCCGGTCGGAAGCGAAATCGGCACAGGAGGACTTGCACTCGATGATCCAGACCTCGCATCGCGCTCCGAAGCCGATCACGTCGACCCGGAGGCCCGGCGCAGGCACGAACTCGCGAAGCGTGGCGAAGCCGCGGCTGTAGAGATGGCGGCCAACGCCACGGGCGAGGGTCGCTCCAGGGGAGAGGTCGGG
>CAYMOD010000084.1:2434-7953 GCA_964391945.1 uncultured Rhodobacterales bacterium
GCATCGGGGCATCGGGGCATCGGGGCATCGGGGCATCGGGGCATCGGGGCATCGGGGCATCGGACCCGGCGGCCGGCGGTCCGTCAAGGCGCTTTCTCCTTCCGGGGCCGACGGTTTTGTCCTATCTCGGCAGAATGAGAACCAGAGCGCTCGCTTTCTCGGTGCATCTGCTGACGGCTTCGGGGGCGGCGCTCGCGCTGATGGCGCTGGTCGCGGCGACCGAAGGCAATTGGCGGCTGATGTACGGGTGGCTGGTCGTCGCGCTCGTTGTCGACGGAATCGACGGGCCGCTCGCACGCAGGGCCGATGTCCGGAGGCATGCCGGGAACTGGGACGGGGATCTGCTCGACCTCGTGGTGGATTATCTCACCTATGTCTTCATTCCCGCCTATGCCCTGATTTATGCAGGCATCCTGCCGGACCACTGGGGACTCGCCGCCGCGCTGCTGGTGGCGCTGACGGGTGTCGTCTATTTCGCCGACGTGCGGATGAAGAACCCGGACAACACCTTCTCGGGGTTTCCCGGCGCCTGGCAGATGGTGGTGCTCGTCTTCCTCACCCTGCCACCACCGGTGTGGCTGACGCTGAGCGTGGTGGTGATCCTTGCGGTCGGACAGTTCTTCTCGCTGAAATTCGTGCACCCGATCCGGACCGAGCGTTGGCGCGGCATCACGCTGCCGATGACGATCGCATGGCTGGTCTTCGCGGTCTGGTCGGCGCAGGCGGGGTTCGAGCCGCCGCTGCTCGGCCGGATCGGGCTCGCCGTGACCAGCCTCTGGCTCCTTCTCGCCGGGATCATGATGCAACTCTTCCCGCAGCCGATGCGGGAACCCCGGGCATGATCCGGCGCCGGCGGGGCTGCGCCGTGGTCTGAAACCTCCTGCTCCGCCAGTCCACGGATGCAAAGCGCAGGCAGAGGAGCAGGATCAGCCCCATCGGGAAGTAACGGGTGAGGCCGTGCCCGTCAGAATACTTTCCGATCCGACTGCATCGAAGGGGCGCTCTGTCTTGCTGACCGGGCACGATTTCCGAGTCAGCAGGTGGCTCCGCCTGCTTCGAAATCGCTCCAGGATGCGGGGGCGGGGCCAGCCCGGCAGGGCGACTGCGCGAGGGAAGAGGCCCGGCAGGTGCGGGCCCGTGACAGCGGACTCCCCGCGCAACCGGCTTCAGATGAGGCCGGTGTCGATCAGCCGCCGGGCGATCGCCCGGAAGGCGCGCGATTGCGGCGCGTCGGGATCGAGCGCCGTGACCGGGGTGCCGCCATCGGCCGCGAGGCGGATGCCGATGTCGAGCGGAACCTCGCCAAGGAAGGGCAGGCCGAGGCGCTCGGCCTCGGCGCGGACGCCGCCCTCGCCGAAGATGTGTTCCTCGTGGCCGCATTCCGGGCAGACATAGGTCGACATATTCTCGACGAGGCCGATGACCGGGACATGGGTCTTCTCGAACATGTCCATCGCCTTGCGGGCATCGAGAAGGGCCACGTCCTGCGGTGTCGAGACGACGATGGCGCCGGTCACCGCGAATTTCTGGGCAAGGGTGAGCTGGATGTCGCCGGTGCCAGGCGGCAGGTCGAGGACGAGAACGTCGAGCTCGCCCCAGGCGACCTGGGTCATCAGCTGCTGGAGGCCGCCCATCAGCATCGGCCCGCGCCAGATCACCGACTTGCCCTCCTCGATCATCAGGCCGATCGACATCAGCGTGACGCCGTGCGCCTGGAGGGGAAGGATCGTCTTGCCGTCGGGCGATTGCGGCCGCTCGGTGACGCCCATCATCCGGGGCTGCGAGGGGCCGTAGAAATCGGCGTCGAGAAGCCCGGTCTTCAGACCCTCCTGGGCGAGGGCGACCGCGAGGTTGGCCGAGAGCGTGGATTTGCCGACGCCGCCCTTGCCGGAAGCGACGAGCACGATGTGTCTGACCCCCGGAACCGGGGCGGGACCTCCCTGTGGTGTCGGATGCCGGCCGAACTTGAGGCTCGGCGGGTCCTTCTTCGGAGCGGGGCCATGGGCGGTGAGGAGGGCCGAGACGCTGGTGACACCGGGGAGGCGGGCGACGGCGGCCTCGGCGGCGGCCCGCACGGGTTCGAGCGCTGCGCCCTCGGCCGGATCGACCTCGAGGACGAAGCGGATGGTGGAGCCTTCGATGGTCAGCGCCCGGACGAGGTCCGCCTCGACGATGTTGCCGCGGTCATCGGGCAGCGCCACGGCGCGCAGGGTATCGAGAACGGTTTCGCGCGTGATGGTCATGAGGCAGAGGCTCCGGGTGGCGAAAGGGGTGCGCCGCTGGCCGCGGGTGCCCGGTCAGATCTACGCGGTTCCGGCGCCGCCGCAAGGGGGTGGCGAGGAGGACGGCGAGGTCGAAGAGCGCGAAACCGGCCGCTCCCGATAACGCGGTGGGCAGGCCGAAGGCGTCGATGAGCGTTCCGAGAAGGATGGAGCCGATGGCCGAGCCACCGATGGTGACCATGGTCCAGAGGCTCATGACCCGGGCGCGATAGGTGTCGGACAGAACGAGCTGGACGCTCGACTGGAGCCCGACGCCGACCAGCGTGCCGCAGAGGCCGAGCGCGGTGACGAGCACGAGGGCGACCGGCCAGGAGCGGTTCCAGGCCAGCACCAGGACGATGAGGACGCCCAGAGGCGCGGCGATCCGGCTCGAAAGCGGCAGGCGGCCGGGATGCGGGCCGGGTCCGAGGGTGAAGAGCGAGGCGGCGACGAGCGCGCCGGCGCCCGAGGCGGCGGTCAGCGCCCCGAGACCGGCGGCGCCGCGGGCGAAGACCCCGTCGGCGAGCACGGGCAGGATCTCGAGGAGCGCGCGCGGCACCAGGGAGAAGCAGCCGACCGCCAGCATCGCGCGCCGGATGAGGGCGGTTCGCGCCGCATGACGGATGCCCTCGCCGAGGGCGGAGAAGACGGTGCCACCATGCTTGCGGACACCTTCGGTGCGAGGGTCGAGCCCGGGCAGGACCGCGAGGTTCGGCAGGAAGGAAAGGGCGGAGAGCAGAAGTGCCCAAGGGGCGCCGGCGGTGGCGATGATGAAACCGCCGAGGGCGGGCCCGGTGAGGCGGGCCAGGTTGAAGTTGATCGCGCCGAGCGCGATTGCGGAGGCGATGGCATCGCGCGGCACGAGGCTTGGCGACAGCGCGAGGCGAACGGGATGGTGCGCCGAAGTGACAATGCCGAGCGCGAGGGCGAGGACCGCGAGGACCCCCGGGGTGAGCAGATCGAGCGCTGCGGCGAGCAGGAGGGCGCTGGCGGCGGACGTGATACCGCTCTGGGCGATGATCGCCCCCCGCTTGAGCGGGACGCGGTCGGCGAGGACGCCGAAGAACGGTCCCGAAACCAGAGTTGGCGCGAAGATGAGGAAGGCGACGAGGCCGACGAAGCCCGCCTGACCGGTGGCGTCCCAGGCAAGCCAGGCAATCGTGATGCGGCAAATCCACATCCCGTTGAGCGCGAAGACATTACTGAGGAAGTAGCGGCGGTAGTCCGCCGAGCGAAGGGCGCCGAGGTTCATCACGGTTGCCTAACCCCTCCGCACGCAGGAGGCCAGTTGCCTCAGAGGAGGCAGGCGCAACCAGAACCGGGCTGTGAAGAGGACGGGATGTTCAGTTCCCGTCGGACCCACTCGCTGGTGGCGGAAGAGGCACGCTCCGGACCCTCGATGCTGCTGATTGCTGTTGTTCGCCGGCGGGCTCTCCCATCACAAGGGGGCAAGGGTTCGCCTCACCTTGCCTCGATCGGACGGACGGGCCGCCTCGCCGGTCTGGCTCTGGGTGGCTCGGCTTCGTGACCTGCCGAAAGGTCTTCGATGATCGGGCAGTCGGGACGTTCGTCGCCCCGGCAGCAATGCGCCAGATGCCGAAGCGTCTCGGTCATCTGGCGCAGTTCCAGCATCCGCCGCTCCAGGGCCTCGGCATGTTCGAGAGCCAGCCGCTTCACGTCGGCGCTCGACCGTTCCTTGTCGCCCCAGAGCGCCAGAAGCTCGCGGATCTGCGCCGTCGAGAAGTTGAGGTCCCGGGCACGCCGCACGAACCGCAGGGTCCAGACTGCCTGCCGGGAGTAGACGCGGTAGCCGGACCCGGTCCGCTCTGCCGACGGAATGAGCCCGATGCTCTCATAGTACCGGATCATCTTGGCGCTGACGCCGGACGCCTTCGCGGCTTCGCCTATGTTCATGGCATCCTCCTTGCTCACATCACTTGTTGCTCAGGCGATCTCGAGACTGCCGACCTCGACCGTCCCGGTTCTGGCCGGTGCCCGGAAGACCTTGAGCCGCAGCGCGTTGCCGAGCACGAAGACGCTGGACAGCGCCATCGCGGCGGCAGCAAAGACCGGCGACAGGAGCGTGCCGTTCGCGGGATAGAGCACGCCCGCGGCAACGGGGATCAGCAGGACGTTGTAGGCGAAGGCCCAGAAGAGATTCTGCTTGATGTTCGAGATCGTTGCCTTCGAAAGCGCGATCGCGTTCGACACGCCGCGCAGGTCTCCCGACATCAGGACGACGTCCGCGCTCTCGATCGCGATATCGGTGCCCGTGCCGATGGCAAGTCCCACATCTGCCTCGGCAAGTGCCGGGGCGTCGTTGATCCCGTCGCCGACGAAGGCGACGCTCCGCCGCCTGGCGCGAAGCCGCTTGATCGCCGCCACCTTGCCTTCGGGCAGAACCTCGGCCACGACCTCGTCGATGCCGAGCCGCCTGGCGATGGCCTCGGCCGTGCGGCGATTGTCCCCGGTGATCATCGCTACCTTCAGGCCGAGATCGTGCAGCGCCGCGATCGCCTCCGGAGTCGACGGCTTGACCGGATCGGCGACGGCAATGATCGCCGCAAGCCTGTTGTCGACGGCGGCATAAAGCGGGCTCTTGCCCTCATCGCCAAGGCGCGCGGCCTCGGTTGCGAAAGCGGTGATGTCGAGACCGAGCTTCGTCATCAGGCGGTCGGCCCCGACCTCGACCCGATGGCCGTCCACCTGCGCCGTCACGCCGAAACCGGGCATCGCCTCGAAACCGACGGCATCCCGCAGAGGCAAGCCGGCGCGTCTGGCAGCGTCGACGATGGCTTCGGCGATCGGATGCTCGGAACGCGTCTCCACTGCGGCGACCAGCGCGAGGACCTCGTCGCGGTCGAAACCCTCGGTGACGACGAGATCCGTCAGTTCGGGACGGCCCTTCGTCAGGGTGCCCGTCTTGTCGAACGCCACCACCTCGGCGCCACGCAGGGTCTGAAGCGCTTCGCCCTTCCGGAAAAGGACGCCCAGTTCCGCGGCCCGCCCGGTGCCGACCATGATCGAGGTCGGAGTGGCGAGACCCATCGCGCAGGGGCAGGCGATGATCAGGACCGCGACGGCGTTCACCAGCGCGAAGCTCAGGGCCGGATCGGGACCGAAGACCAGCCAGATCACGAATGTCAGCACCGCGACAGCCATGACCGCCGGCACGAACCATTGCGTGACCCGGTCGACCAGCGCCTGGATCGGCAGCTTGGAGCCCTGCGCCTCCTCCACCATGCGGATGATCTGGGC
>CAYMOD010000085.1:0-7948 GCA_964391945.1 uncultured Rhodobacterales bacterium
CCCTTCCGGCGTCTGTCGCCGCGATAGCGGGTTCCCGCGCGCGCGTCACCGCGGATGGTTTGATTTGGCGCGGCGAAACGTCTACATGGCGACAATGATCGAGAATGCAGTCATCCAGGGATACGGGCAGGGTCGGCTCAACAGGGACGGCATCCGCATCCACGAACCCGAAGACTTCGAGGGAATGCGGGTCGCAGGCCGGCTCGCCGCCGAGATCCTCGACCGCGTGGCGCCGCTGGTGGCGCCCGGCGTCGCGACGATCGAACTCGATGCCGCGATCCACGACATGGTCCGGGAGTCGGGGGCCACATCGGCCACGGTCGGCTACAAGGGTTACCAACACGCTTCCTGCATCTCGATCAACCATGTGGTCTGCCATGGAATCCCGAGCGAGAAGCGGCTGCGGGACGGCGACATCCTCAACATCGACGTCACCGTGATTGTCGATGGCTGGTACGGGGACACGTCGCGGATGTACGTGGCCGGAAGGCCGAGCCGGAAGGCCGAGCGGCTGATCGACATCACGCATGATTCGCTGATGGAGGGGATCGCCGCGGTCCGGCCCGGCAACACCTTCGGCGACATCGGGGCCGCGATCCAGCGTTATGCCGAAGGCCACCGCTGCTCGGTGGTGCGCGATTTCTGCGGCCACGGGCTCGGCCGTGTCTTCCATTCCGCGCCGAACGTGCTCCACTACGGCCGGCCGGGGGCGGGGCCGGTGCTCGAGCGCGGGATGTTCTTCACGATCGAGCCGATGATCAACCTCGGCCGGGCGGAGACCAAGGTGCTTGATGACGACTGGACGGCGGTGACGCGCGACCGGTCGCTCTCGGCACAGTTCGAGCACGCGGTGGGCGTTACCGAGGATGGCTGCGAGATCTTCACCCTGTCGCCGGCGGGCCTCTTCCACCCGACCTGGGGGCGGGGCTGAGCCGCGGCCGACCGGCATTGACCCTGCCGGCGCTGCCCTTAAGCTCCGGCCGGCAGCGCGGGAGATCTCGATGGCACAGCTTCTCCACCTCGTCTTCGGCGGTGATCTCGTCGATCCGCGCGGTACCAGGTTCCGCGATACGGGAGTGATCGACATGGTCGGCATCTATCCGAACTACCGGACGGCCCGCGACGCCTGGAAAGCGAAGGCGCAGGCGGCCGTCGAGGGCGCCCACGTCTGCGACTTCATCGCGCATTTCCACTGTCTCGCCGATGGGAAACGAGAGGCGCGCTCGCGGGAAAAGCTGGCCTGAGCGGCGCCCGTGTCGTCACGTTCCGCTGCGCTCGGCGCCTATCTTGCTGCCTCGCGCATGGGAGCGGGGGTCGGGCGCCGGGTTCTCGAACGCCGCCTCGCTGCCGGCAAGGAGGACGCCAACCGGATCGGCGAGCGCATGGGGATAGCGGGTCTGCCCCGTCCGGAGGGAAAACTCGCTTGGTTCAATGCCGCGAGTGTCGGCGAGGCGGTCTCGCTTCTCGAATTCCTCAAGCGCCTGACGCGGGAACGGCCGGATCTCCATTGCCTCATCACCACCGTGACCCTGACTTCGGCACGTTTCCTCGAGAGCCGCCTGCCGCCGCGCTGCATCCACCAGTTCGCACCGCTCGATATCGGGTCGTGGGTCGAGCGGTTCCTCGACCACTGGCGTCCGGACCTCGCGATCTGGACCGAAAGCGAGCTCTGGCCGGCGACCCTCGTCGCGACGCATCGGCGTGGCGTGCCGATGCTCCTGATCAACGCCCGCATCTCGGAGCGGAGCTTCCAGCGCTGGCGCTGGACGCCGTGGATGGCGCGGGCGCTCTTCGGGCGGTTCGACCGGATACTGGCGCAGGACGATCTGGCGGCCCGGCAACTCGGCGCGCTCGGCGCGCTCGGCGTGGTGGTCACCGGTACGCTGAAGGAAGGTGCCGCCCCCCTCGAACATGACGAGAAGGAGCGGGTGCGGATCACGCGGGCGCTCGCCGGACGTCCGGTCTGGGTGGCTGCATCAACCCACGAGGGCGAGGAGAAAGTGGTGAGCGCAGTGCTCGCGGAGGCCCGGCGTTCGTTACCGATGCTCGCGGTGATCCTCGCGCCGCGCCATCCGGTGCGGGGTGATGCGCTCGCCGCATTCCTGCGCACCGAGGGCTGGTGCGTAGCCCAGCGCTCGAAAGGGGAGGCAATCGGACCGGAGACCGATATCTACCTCGCCGATACGCTTGGCGAGATGGGACTCTGGTATCGCGTGGCCTCCGTCGCCTTCGTCGGCGGCTCGCTCGTCGAGGTGGGCGGGCATAATCCGTTCGAACCGGCGCTTCTCGGTTGCGCAGTGATCCACGGGCCGCATGTCCGCAACTTTGCCGAGGCCTATGCGCGGCTCGGGGCGGCGGGTGCGGCGATGGAGGTGGCGGATGCTGCGGAGCTTTCCCGGGTGCTTGCCAAGGTGATGGCGCCCGACCGTGCCGCCAGGATGGCGGCGGCGGCCTGGGCATCGGTGAGCGAGGGAGCCGCCGTCACCGATGCCGTGATCGAGGTGGTGGAGCAATATCTCGACCGTCCGGAGGCGGAGGTTGCGGGAGAGGGGACGCCGGCGTGAGGCGGGCTCCCGGTTTCTGGGAGCGCGGCCGGGGCGGGTTTGCGGCGCCGGCGCTCGCACCGCTCGCGGCGCTCTGGACAGCAGTGACGCGCCGGCGCCTCGCGCGCGGGCAGGCCGAGCGTGTCGGGGTCCCGGTGATCTGTGTCGGCAACCTGACCATCGGCGGCACCGGGAAGACGCCGGCGGTGCTGGCGATCGCCGCCCGCTTGCAGGGCAGGGGGCTGAGCGTCGTGGTGGTCAGCCGCGGCTATGGCGGCAGGCTTGCTGGCCCCGTTCGGGTCGAGCCGGAGCGGCACGCCGCCGATGAGGTCGGGGACGAGCCGCTCCTCCTCGCCGCAAGCGTGCCGGTCTGGATCGGCCGTGATCGGGCGGCGGCGGCGCGTGCGGCGGCGGAGGGCGGCGGCGAGATCGTGCTGCTCGATGATGGCTTTCAGAATCCGGGGCTTGCCAAGGATCTCTCGATCCTTGTCGTCGATGCCCTCGCCCGTTTCGGCAACGGCCGCGTGATCCCGGCGGGGCCGCTGCGCGAGCCGGTGGCGGACGGTATCACGCGGAGCGATCTCTTGCTCGCGGTCGGCGACCCCACGCCGCTTCTCGCCGAATGGCCCGGTCTTGCCCGGCTGCCCTGTCTCGAAGGCCGGATCGAACCGCTTGCGACCGGTATGCCGTGGGCGGGCCTCCGGGTGCTCGCCTTCGCCGGGATCGGCCGGCCGGAGAAGTTCTTCGCCACCCTGCGTGGCCTCGGCGCAGAGGTGCTGCGCACCCGTGCCTTCGCGGACCATGAGCCCTATTCGCGCCCGATCCTGGAGCGGCTCGAGGCGGAAGCGCGGGGTCTGGGCGCGCAACTCGTCACGACCGAGAAGGATGCGGTGCGCCTGCCCGACGCCTTCCGCCGCAGCGTGCTCGTCCTGCCGGTGCGGATGGAAATCCGCGACTGGGCGGCCTTCGACGCCGCGGTGGCGCGCCTGCTGCCGGAGAACCGCCACATCTAGAGCACTTTTCGATCCGAGTGCATCGGAGCGGGCGCTCTGTCTTGCTGACTGGTCGCAATTTCCACGTCAGCAGGTGGGTCCACCTGTTTTGAAATCGCTCTGACACGGTTTCCGTCCGATCCGTTCGTTTCCATCGGCGGAAAGCTGTCGGGCAGGAATGCCGGATGCAAAACGCGCCGACCCCGAAAGGAGCGCGTGAGCATCCCTGCGCGTTCCGATCAATGGCAAGGCCCGCTCACCGGCCGGTCCTCAGCCTCCGAGCGCGGCGTCAAGCGTGGCCCTGAAGTCCTCCCACGCGAGATTGCCCACCCGCTCGCCGTTGATGATGAAGAAGGGTGTCGACTGGATGTCGTCCGCGGTCGCCTGCTCCTGATAGCGGGCGACAAGGGTACGGGCGAAGCCGGAATCCTGGAGACAGGCATCCATCGTCTCGCGCGTCATCCCGGCCTGTCGGCCGAGGGAATAGAGCGCCTCGACGATCGCCGGCCCGTCGGCCGGACGCGCCCAGGTCTCCTGCTCCTCGAACAGGAGCCCGGCCATCCCGAAATAGCGATCCTCCCCGGCGCAGCGCGCGAGCATCGCCGCCCAGAGGCTCGGCCGGTCGAAAAAGACCTCGCGCAAGATGAAATGGACGCGGCCAGTGTCGATGTATTCTTCCTTCAGCCGCGGGAAGACCTCCTGGTGGAAGGTGGCGCAGTGCGGACAGGTGAAGGAGGCGTATTCGATGACCGTCACCGGCGCGTCGGGGTCGCCCATCGTCATCTCGACGACCTCATGACCCGATTCCGCTTGCGGCGCGCCGGGGTCCGTTTCAGTGCCGTCCTGCGCACGAAGCATCAGGGGGAACGTCGCGACGAGGGCGAGGGCGGCGCTCCCGAGCAGGACGTGGCGGCGGGTCAGGTGGTCGAGCGGCATTATCAGGTTCCCGGTCTGGTTCGTGCTGTGCTCCGGGATAGCACGTTCCGGGCGAGAGTCTCCAATGCGCTGCGGAGGCTGCCATCACGGATGGTTGAAAGCTCGCCGAGCAGCGGTTCGAGCCGCTCCGGCGCGGGTGGGGGGGGCGGCGCTTCGAACGGCGCCTGCGCCTCGACAAGGCCGTGGCGGATCTGGGTCACGCGAATATGGGCGACTGCAGGCCAGCCGAGAGCCGCGTTGACCCGCGCCCGGAGGGTGGGGAGCATCATCTGCACCTCCGGGGCGCGGGCGCCATCGGCATGGATGGTGAGCGTGCCTCCGCCCGAGGGCGCGCCGAGATTGCGTGGCCGGCTCATCTTGACCGGGAGGGTCGCAGCGGCGAGTTCGGGGCCGGCAATTTCGGCCCAGTCGGTGAGGAGCCGTGCCTCGGTGAAGCCGCGCCGCCTGGCAGCGGCGGCAAGTTTCGGCGCGACGATGCCGCCGGCGCGGCGGAAGCCGCGGGCACGGCGCTCGGAAGGCAGGCGGGAAGGGATGGCGCACATGATGGCGCATGATAAACGGCCAGCGCGGCGCTGTCAGGAGGAATGATGCGCGAAACGGGGGGAAATGCTGCGCTGTTGCTCGGCTGGTACGACCGGATGGCGCGGCCGCTGCCGTGGCGGGTGCTGCCATCGGCGCGCGCCTCCGGTGCGTGGCCTGATCCGTATCGCGTCTGGCTCTCGGAGGTGATGCTCCAGCAGACGACGGTTGCCGCGGTCATTCCCTATTTCCACACATTCACTGCGCGCTGGCCGGATGTGGCGGCGCTCGCCTCCGCCCCGGAGGCCGAGGTGATGGCGGCCTGGGCGGGACTTGGCTATTACGCGCGGGCGCGCAACCTGATCGCCTGCGCCCGTGCTGTCGCAGCGGATGGCGGACGGTTCCCCGATACCGAGGAGGGCCTGCGGGCGCTGCCGGGAATCGGCGCCTACACCGCGGCGGCGGTGGCGGCGATTGCCTTCGACCGGCCGGCGGTAGTGGTCGATGGCAATGTCGAGCGAGTGATGGCGCGGGTCTTCGCCGTCGAGACGCCGCTGCCCCGGGCGAAGCCGGAGCTGAAGGTGCTTGCCGCGCGGCTGACGCCGGCGGAGCGGCCCGGGGATTACGCGCAGGCGGTGATGGACCTCGGCGCGACGGTCTGCGTGCCGCGCCGGCCCGCATGCGGGGTCTGTCCCTGGGTCGATCGCTGCGTCGCGCGGGCGGAGGGCATCGCCGGGGATCTGCCGCGTCGCGCGGCGAAACCGCCGAAGCCGGTACGACGGGGCGTCGCCTTCTGCGCAGTGCGCGCGGACGGGGCGGTGCTCCTCGAGCGGCGGCCTGCACGGGGTCTGCTCGGCGGCATGCTCGGCCTGCCGGGGTCGGAATGGGGGGCGGAGGCGCTGCGCATGCCGCCGCTTCCGGCAGAGTGGTGTCCAGCCGGGGCGGTGCGGCACACCTTCACGCATTTCCACCTCGAATTGGCGGTGGAAGTGGCGCGCGTGGAGTCGCAGGCACCGCCGCCGGGCAGTGACTTCCACGCCGCCGGAGCGGCGCTCGGCGCGGTGCCGAGCGTGATGCGCAAGGCGCTCCGGCTCGGGCTGGCCGCGCTCGGGGAGTAGGGGCGGTTGTCGCGACTTCCGGCTCGCGAGGCCAAAGTCGCGGCTGCCGGATAGTGCGGTCAGAGTGCTTTCCGATCCGATTGCATCGGAGGGGGTACTCCATCTTGCTGACCGGTCACGATTTCCAAGTCCGCCGGTAGGGCTACCTGATTCGAAGTCGTTCTGAAGGAGGGTTCATTGGCCCGCGTAATACCTCCGCCCTGCACGAGAACGGCCGCCCCTCGGGGCGGCCGCAGGGGGTTCTTCGATCGGCGTGCTCAGGCGGCGGGGCCGCGGTCTTCGTCCGACTCATCGTCGAAGAGCCGCTCCACGTCGAATTCGGCGGCGGCCTCGGCGTCGAGTACTGCCTCCTCCTCGGCGCGAACCTCCTGGATCGTCTTGCCGGAGGCCTGGATCTCGGCCTCATCCTGAGTGCGGGCGACGTTGATCGTGATCGTCACGTCCACCTCGGGATGGAGCGAAACGCCAATCCTGTGAAGGCCGAGCTCCTTGATCGGATGATCGAGCTGAATCTGCCGGCGGTCGAGGCTGAAGCCGCCCTCGGTCGCCACATCGGCAATGTCGCGGGTCGTCACCGAGCCGTAGAGCGCACCCGAATCGGATGCCGAGCGGACCACCACGAAGGACTCGCCGTCGAGCCTTGCGGCGACGCCCTCGGCCTCCTTGCGGGCGTCGAGATTGCGCGCCTCGATCTGGGCACGGTCGGACTCGAAACGCTTGAGATTCGCTTCGGTCGCGCGGAGCGCCTTGCCCTGCGGCAGCAGGAAGTTCCGGGCGTAGCCGTGTTTGACCTTCACGACCTCGCCCATCTGGCCGAGCTTGGCGACCCGTTCGAGAAGTACGACGTCCATCGGTGCCTCCGTCAGTGCACGGCGTAGGGCAGGAGCGCGAGGAAACGCGCCCGCTTGATCGCCCGCGCGAGTTCGCGCTGCTTCTTGGACGAGACCGCGGTAATCCGCGACGGCACGATCTTGCCGCGCTCGGACACGTAGCGCTGGAGGAGCCTCACGTCCTTGTAGTCGATTTTCGGCGCGTTGACTCCCGAGAACGGGCAGGATTTGCGCCGGCGGAAAAAGGTCCGGTTTGCCATTGTCTCGCTCCTTGCTCAGTCGTCGCGCCGGCGACGGGGACGGTCGTCGCGGCCGCGCGACTGCAGCATCGCCGACGGCCCCTCGCCGTGCTCGTCGACCTTGATGGTCAGCACGCGCATCACGTCGTCATGGATCCGCATCAGGCGCTCCATCTCGTGTACGGCCGGTGCCGGGCTGTCGGAGCGCACGAAGCAGTAATGCCCCTTGCGGTTCTTGTTGATCTTGTAGGCCATGGTCTTCAGGCCCCAGTATTCCTGGCCGACCACCGATCCGCCGTTGTCCGCGAGGACCTGGCCGAAATGCTCGATGAGCCCCTCGGCCTGCGCGTTGGAGAGATCCTGACGCGCAATGAAGACGTGCTCGTAGAGCGCCATCCCGATCACCTGTCTTTTCCGGCGCGCTTCAAAACGGGACCCTGACCCCTCCGGTCACCGTACGAGAGGCAGCGCGATGCAATCTCTGGAGGGAGAGGGTTCCTCATACGCGCCGCGGCCGGAAAGGCAAGGGGCTGGACAAGGATTCCGCCCCGCCGCTAGTGAGAACGGCAAGCGATCAGACCCGCCGCCAGTGACGGCGGCGAGCGATCGGAGCTGCCGCCCAGGACGGTGGCAAGCCATGAGGGAGGAGATCCGGCGGATGCAGGCCTATGTCTTTCCGGGCCAGGGCGCCCAGACGGTCGGGATGGGGCGCGATCTCGCGGAGGCTTATCCCGCGGCGCGCGCGGTCTTCGAGGAGGTGGACGAGGCGCT
>CAYMOD010000086.1:0-7869 GCA_964391945.1 uncultured Rhodobacterales bacterium
GCGCATGGGATCTGTCCGTCAGGAAAAGGGGCACGGGCCGGAACCGGCGGCTCTGGGGTTTCAGAGCGCCGGGATGCTAATTCGGATCGCGCGCGGCCGGGACATGGGGGCGGGATAGCCCGCAGGCCGCGGGGGATCAATCGGCTTTCTGCATCAGGCCGGTGACCGAGCGCGACATGATGTTGGAGACCCGCGGCCGTTTCAGTGCCCGGAAGGGCAGGGGCCGGCAGACCTCCATCGCCGCGATGCCGATCCGGGCGGTGAGCGCGCCGTTGACCACGCCCTCGCCGAAACGGCGCGAGAGCCGGGCGGCGAGGCTGCCGCCGGCGAGGGAATGGAGGAAGTCGTCGCCGACCGCGACGGCGCCGGTCGCGAGCAGATGCGTCGCGACCATCCGGAGCAGCCTCACCGAGCCGACGACACCCGCGCGGCCGCCGTAGATCGCGGCAAGGCGGCGGATCATCCGCACGTTGGCGGTCAGCGCCGCGAGCACGTCGATGAGGGCGAGCGGGATCAGCGCGGTCGCGGCGGCGACGGTACGGGCGGCGGCCTCGATCTCGCGCCGCGCCGCCTGGTCGAGCGGCGCCATCAGCGTGCGTTCGGCAAGCTCGACCAGGGCATCGGCATCGAGCATGCCCTCGCGTTGCTCCGTGAGCCGCTCGCGCTCCCAACGCAGATCCGGGCGGGAGGCGTAGAAACGGTCGAGCCGGTCGACGAGCGCCGCCGCCGCGCCGGCATCGGGTGCGGCGAGCGCGCCGCGCGCTTCGTCATGGAAATGGTCGATCCGCGCAAGACGCCGGATCGCGAGCAGTTCACGGCCGAGCATCACGAGCAGCACGATCGCGAGGAGCCCGAGCAGGCCGAGCGCGAGCATACCGAGCGCGGGGTTGCGCGCGGCGAGGCCGGCGACGAAATCCCAGGCCGCGACCGAAAGGACGAGCATGAGGAAGGCAAGCGCGAGCCGGAGCGCCCAGCCGGCGAGCCGCGAACGTGGCTTCGCTGCAATCCGCACCGCGCGGCGGACGGCAGCGCCTTGCGGGTCCTCCAGGTCGTCATCCGGGACCGGCGGCGCGGTGGCGGCGCTTTCGGCCGAGGGCGGCGGCAGTTGCGAGGCGGGGATCACGAAGGGATCGTCGGCGCCGGGGTGGTCGGTCATGCGAGCTTGTCCCCGATCAGGAATTCGAGCGCCCGGTCGAGCCGGATATGCGGCAGGCCCTCGCCGGGCGCGAGCGTGAGTTTCGGCGGCGCGAAGCGGGTGACGCGGTAGGCGGCATCGGTCCAGTTCTCGGCCCCCTGCCGGGCGGGAGAGAGGAGGGCCGCCGGGTCCTCGGGCAGGTGGCCGGGAAAGAGGGCGGCTTCCTCGCCGGTGTCGATCAGCCGGCCGCGCACCGCGTCGATCCGGCGCCCGTCGCGCGTCACCGTCTGCTCGATTGTGGCCCGGATCGAGGCGAGCGCGAGCGCCCGGGTCTTCGCGCCCTGGAAATTCGCCCGCTGCCGCGCCTCCGCCACCAGCGCCTCGGCAATGGCCGAGAGTTTCGCGTGCTGGGAGTGGTGGAGGTGATCGGCCTTGGTCGCCGCGAACAGGATGCGGTCGATCCGGTGCCCGAGGATCGGCGCAAGCCACGAGCCGCGGCCGGGACGGAAGGTGGTGAGGATCTCGGCCATGGCGTTGCGAAGGTCCTCGACCGCGCGCGGTCCCTCGTGGATCGCGCCGAGGGCGTCGATCAGCACCACCTGCCGGTCGAGCCGGGCGAAATGGTTGCGGAAGAAGGGCGCGACGACGACGCGTTTATAGGCGTCGAACCGCTTCTGGAACGCCCGCCAGAGCGACGAGCCGGGCGTGCGCGCGGGCCTCGGCAGCGGGCTGAAGGTGAGCGCCGGCGAGCCCTCGAGATCTCCCGGCATCAGGAACCGCCCCGGCGCCACCGCGGAGAGGCCCGATGCCCGGAGCGCGCCGAGATATTCGGTGAAGAGGGCGGCGAGCGTTCGCGATGTGGTCTCGTCGAGCGATGCCGTCGGATCGACGGTCGCGAGATGGGCGAGAAACGCTTCCGCATGCGGCCGCCGCCCCGGCGCCTCGGCGGCTTCGAGGGCGGCGCGCGACCAGGTTTCGTAATCCTGCCCCATCAGCGGCAGGTCGAGGAGCCACTCGCCCGGATAATCGACGATATCGAGATGCACGGTGCGGTTCCCCGCGAGCCCCGCGAGCATCGATTTCGGCGCCACCCGCATCGACAGTCTCAGCGTCGAGATCGAGCGCGTGCTTTCCGGCCAGACCGGCTCCGGCGCGGTCAGGGCGGCGAGATGGTCCTCGTAGGCAAATCGCGGCAGCGTGTGGTCGGGCTGCGGCTGGAGATAGGTGGAGTGGATCCGCCCCTCCGCCTCCGCCGCGAGCTGCGGCAGCCGCGACCGCGCGAGGAGGTTGTTGACGAGCGAGGTGATGAACACCGTCTTGCCGGCGCGGCTGAGGCCGGTGACGCCGAGGCGGATGGTGGTGTCGAAGAGCGATTCCGAGACGCCGTCGAGCGCCTCCTCGATCCGTCGCGACAGGCTTTCGGTGATCCGGCTGACGACCAAGGCTTTTCCTCTACCCGCGCGACCACCGTCAGGTAGGGGCTCCTGCCCTCCGCGGCAACTGAAGGAACGCTTGGCAGCAACCCGGCGCCACGCTAGAGTGCTTTCCGATCCGACTGTATCGGATCGGGCGCTCTATCTGACTGACTGGTCACGATTTCCAGGTCAGCAGGTGAGTCCACCTGCTCCGAAATCGCTCCAGACGCCCGCTCATGCCGCGCTATGCCCTCCTTCTCGAATACGACGGCGCGCCCTTTGCCGGCTGGCAGTGGCAGGCGGATCAGCCGAGTGTGCAGGCGGCCCTCGAACGCGCCATCGCCGCGCTCGATCCGGGCGGTCCCCGCGTCGCCGCCGCCGGCCGCACCGATGCCGGCGTCCATGCGACCGGCCAGGTCGCCCATGCCGATTTTGGCCGCGTCTGGGAGTGCGGGCGGCTCCGGGATGCCCTGAACTGGCACCTGAAACCCGATCCGGTCGCGGTCATCGCCGCCGCCGCGGTGGCACCGGACTTCCATGCCCGGTTCTCGGCGCTGGGCCGGCGCTATCTCTACCGCATCCTCGCCCGCCGCGCGCCAGCGGTGCGGGACCGCGCCACGCTCTGGCGCGTGCCGGGCCCGCTCGATGTCGCGGCGATGCGGGAGGGGGCGCGCCACCTCATCGGCCGGCACGATTTCACCACCTTCCGCGCCGCGCTCTGCCAGGCGGCCTCGCCGGTCAAGACCCTCGATGCGATCGAGATCACCGCGCATCCATGGCCGGGCGGTACCGAGGTCCAGCTTCGCTTCGCCGCGCGTTCGTTTCTCCACAACCAGGTCCGCTCGATGGTCGGCACGCTCGAACGCATCGGCTCCGGCGCCTGGCCTCCCGCCCGCGTCGGCGAAGCGCTTGCCGCGCGTGACCGCGCCGCCTGCGGCCCTGTCGCCCCCTCTGCCGGGCTCACCCTGACGGGCGTCGGCTATCCCGCCGATCCTTTCGCCCGAGCCTGAAGCGAGGGCCTCGGCCGGGGGCAAGCGCGGCGCGCGCCGCGGGTCGCGGCTGAGGGGGACGCGATGCCCCCTGAGGCCGGTCTGGAGCGTGCTGTTTCACCCCTCGTCCGGCGGCGCCGGAATCCCCTCCCCGTCGCCGGTTCCGGGCGCGTTCCCCTCTTCCTCATCCTCGGGCGCATCATCCCCGGCCGCTTCGCGGTATTCCGCTTCCGTCACCGGTTCGCCGTCGAGCCACCAGCCCTCGTACCCGCGTCCGTCGACGAAACGCATCATTCCGAAACCCTCGCGTTCGCCCTCCGAGAACTGCCCCTCGTAGACGTCGCCGTTCGGATAGGAGGCGCGGCCCTCGCCTTCGAGCACGCCGTCCGCCCAGGTTCCTTCGAACTCGAACCCGTCCGGCATCCGCATCCGGCCCTCGCCCGACCGCACGCCGTCCGCGAAGCCGCCCTCGTAGCGGGTGCCATCCGGATAGATCGCAACGCCCTCGCCGTGGCGGATGCCCTCGCGCCATTCACCGGTGTAGCGGTAGCCATCCGGCCCGGTCAGCGCACCGGTGCCGTGGTTGCGCCCGTTCGCGAAGTCGCCGGTATAGGTGGTGCCGTCGGCGTAAGCCGCGGTGCCCTCGCCGGCGATCACGCCCTCGCGCCATTCGCCCTCGTAGCTCGATCCGTCGGGATAGGTGATCGTGCCTTGCCCGTGAGGCTCGCCGGCCACGAAGGCGCCTTCGTAGACCGAGCCGTCGGGATATTCCGCGCGGGCCCGGCCTTCCATCCGCCCCTCGACCCAGCCGCCGGAATAGACGGTGCCGTCGCCCGCTTCGAGCCGGCCCTCGCCGTGGCGGAGGTCATCCGCGAAACCGCCTTCGTAGAGGTCGCCATTCGCATAAGCGGCGCGGCCGAGGCCTTCGCGCTTGCCGGCGACGAACGCGCCCTCGTAGATGTCGCCGCCCGGCTGTTCGAGCCGGCCTTCGCCCTCGATCCGGCCTTCGATCCAGGACCCCTCATAGACGAGGCCGTCCGGCGCTTCGAGGCGGCCCTGCCCATGTGGCCTGTCGGCGACGAAGGCGCCCTCGTAGACCGAGCCGTCGGGGTAGGTGAGCGTGCCCTCGCCCTCGTGTTGCCCTTTGGTCCATTCGCCGGTGTAGCGGTAGCCGTCCGGGCCGCTCATCGTGCCCCGCCCCTCGCGGACCCCATCGACGAAGGCGCCCTCATAGACGAGACCATCCGGATAGGTGGCGCGGCCCTCGCCGTGCATCGCGCCGTCCTGCCACTCGCCCTCGTAAGTCGCACCGTCGGGATAGGTGATCCTGCCGCTCCCGTGCGGCTGACCGTCGACGAAGCTGCCTTCGTAGACCGAGCCGTCGGGGAAGCGCGCCCGGCCCTCGCCTTCGATCCTCCCTTCGACCCATTGGCCGGAATACTCGTAGCCCGAAGGCAGGCGGTAGGTGCCCTCGCCGTGCTGGCGCCCCTCGCGGAAGCTGCCCTCGTAGACGCCGCCATTCTCGTATTCCTTCGTCACCACCTGGGCTGTGGCGGCGGGAGCGGCCGCGAGCGCGGCGGCAAGCAGGAGATGGCGGGGAACTCTGGTCAGCATGGGGCGAACATTATGGACGAGGAGCGAGGCGGACAACGGCAATTGTCGGGCATCCCGGCTTCACCGGGATTGTCGCCCGGGATGGCCTCCCGCACCCGGCGGCTCGGCCGGCGGGATGGCGTCCCGGCGCGCCTGCCACCGGAGCGGGGCGGGCGCTCAGGCAGCGATCCGGTTGTAGAGCGCGCCTTCGAGGCTCGCCCCGGCGAGAAGGCCGCGCTGGCCGTAGATCACCTCGATGATCGGGCGGTTGAGCCGCGTCGTCGTGATCCCGGCCGCCGCGCCCTCCTGATCGATCACGATCTGCGCGGTGGCGCCGAGCTGCCAGCCGTCCGAGAGGCGGAAGGCCTGAAGTGCCGCCGGGGTCATGAAGAACAGCGCCTGGTTGAACTCGGCCGCGCCCACCTGGAAGCCGAGCGAGGCCGCCGAGAGCGCGTAATAGGCGACCCGCGCCCGTTGCGGCCCGACCATCAGCGCGCCCTCGCCATAGGCGCCGCCGACGATGAGGCCGGCGGTGGCGATGCGGGGAATCACCAGGATGCCCTCGGCCTGCCGGGCGAGATCGGCTGCGCCCGGCATCTCGGCGAAAAGATCGGCCAGCGCGTCATCGACCCGCCGGTCGATCACCTCCCGGCGGCTCGGTGCACTGGCCGGCGAGGTGGTGCAGGCAGCCAGCGCGGCTGCGCCGAAGCCAAGGACAATGCCGCGGCGCGTCCATGACGGCGAGGGCCGGTTGATCATGAGGAGCTCCTGTCTGCTCGCGCATTGCTTTCTGGTTCTTGCAGCCGGCCATGCGCGCCGGCTTCGCCGCCTTGTTAACATGCCGGATCGCCCACCGCCAACCGCGTGCCACCCCGGTCAGGGTCCGGTCAGTGCCGGACCGCCGATGACCGGGCGCCGCCGCCCGGCCTTGCTCCCCCGGTAGCCGTACATACATCGACGGGATGAAAGGTAAATGCTCATGATCCCGTTCTCTCTTCTCGACCTCGCGCCGGTAGCGGAAGGATCGACCACCGCCGAGGCCCTCGCGAACACGCTCGATCTCGCGCGTCAGGCGGAAACCTGGGGCTACCAGCGCTTCTGGCTCGCCGAGCACCACAACATGGAAGGCATCGCCAGCGCCGCGACCGCGGTCGTGATCGGCGCGGTCGCGGGTGCCACGCGCCGCATCCGCGTCGGCGCCGGCGGCATCATGCTGCCCAACCATGCGCCGCTGATGGTGGCGGAGGCCTTCGGCACGCTGGCGACGCTCCATCCCGACCGGATCGACCTCGGGCTCGGCCGGGCGCCGGGCACCGACGGGCCGACCCTCCGGGCGCTGCGCCGCTACGCGGGCGGAGCCGACAATTTTCCGCGGGACGTCGTGGAACTCCTCGGCTATCTCGGCGAACCCGAGCCGGGTCGGACCGTGCGGGCGGTGCCGGGGCAGGGGACGCATGTCCCGGTCTGGATCCTCGGGTCGAGCCTCTTCGGCGCCCAGCTCGCGGCCCAGCTCGGCCTTCCCTACGCCTTCGCCTCGCATTTCGCGCCCACGGCGGCCGAGGAGGCGATCGCGCTCTACCGCGAGACCTTCCGCCCATCGGTGCATCTCGACCGGCCGCGGGTAATGCTCGCCGCCAACGTCTTCGCGGCCGAGACCGACGCCGAAGGGCGCCGGCTGCGGACCTCCATGGAGCAGTCCTTCGCGAATCTGCGCTCCGGCCGGCCGGGCAAGCTGCCCCGGCCCGTGGATGACATCAGGAAGCTCTATGACCCGCTCACGCTGCGCGGCGTCGACGCTGCGCTCGCGGTCACGGCCACCGGCGCGGCCCCGACGGTGCGGGACGAGCTCCGGGCGATCATCGCCCATTTCCGGCCGGACGAACTGATCCTGACCGGGATGATCCACGACCACCGCGCGCGGCTGCGCTCGTTCGAGATCGCGGCCGAGGTGCTGCGGGCCGAGGCGCCGCTGCCCGTTGGCTGATCCGCTTGCCGGACCGGCCGCGGTGCGCGAAACTCGACCGTCGGGCCGGTCCGGGAGGGGAAGATGGAACCAAGGATCAGCGTCATCACCCTCGGCGTCGACGATCTCGAACGGGCGGTGGGCTTCTACCGCGACGGGCTCGGCTTCGCCACCGAGGGGATCGTCGGCACCGGGTTCGAGCACGGAGCCGTCGCCTTCTTCGACCTCGCCGGCGGGCTCAGGCTCGCCCTCTTCGCCCGTGCCGACATCGCCCACGATGCCGGCATCGCCATGAACCCCCCGAGCGCCACCGAATTCACGCTCGGCCACAATGTCGGCAGCCCCGACGCGGTCGATACGGTGATGAAGGAAGCCCTCGCCGCCGGCGCCCGCGCCGTGAAACCGGCCGGGCCCACCTTCTGGGGCGGCTATGCCGGCCAGTTCGCCGATCCCGATGGCCATCTCTGGGAAGTGGTCCACAACCCGGCGTGGACCCGGGAGCCGTGATACCGCTTCCGCCTGGATGATCCCGCAGGCACACGGGCGGGAGCTGTCACCGACTTTCCGGAGGAATCAGGCGGCAAGCGCATGACTTCGCCTCGCCCCGGCACCCCGGAGCGTTTTCAGCGGAAGCGGGCAGCCCTTTCGCGGTTCGAAAACGCAACCCCTCACGGCAGGGAGCATATCCGGCGAGCCGGTGTTCGCCGGACACGCCCTGAGCTAGGGTCTGTTGAGTTTCAGGATTCTCTTTGAGGGGAGGTTCTGATTCAAGCT
>CAYMOD010000087.1:0-7778 GCA_964391945.1 uncultured Rhodobacterales bacterium
CGATCATCGGACCGCAGGGCCGGACCGAGGGCATACCGAACGTGATGATCGAGGCCCTCGCCCTGCAGCGTCCGGTCATCTCGACGCGCGTCTCCGGAATTCCGGAGCTTGTCCGCCACGGCGAAACCGGCCTCCTGACGCAACCGGGTTCGGTCGAGGAACTGCGGACGGCGCTGGAGCGGACGGCACGCGAGCCCGAAGCCGCCTACCGCATGGCCTGCAACGGCCGGGCGCTGGTCGAGGCGGAGTTCGACCTCCGGGTCAACGCCCGCCGGCAACTGGACCTCTTTTCGCGGCATCACCGCCCTGCCTCGGCCGAGGTTGCGTGATGGAAGCGGCGTTCTGGATCATCGCTGGCCTGATCGTGTTCTCGCTCTTCGGTTACGGCCTTCTCTGGATCGTGCTCGCGCATGTCACGGGACGGCCCCCCTTCCGAGCGGGGCCGGCCAGGAGCCTGCGGGTCACCGTCCTGATCGCCGCACGGAACGAGGAAGCGGCGATCGGCGCCAAGCTTGAATCGATCCTCGAGCAGGATGTCGCGCCCCACCACCTTGACGTGATGGTCGTCTCCGACGGCTCCATCGACCGGACCATCGAAGTGGCACGATCGGTCCGGTCGCCTCGGGTCCGCTGCTTCGCCCTGCCCCGACATGGTGGAAAGGCCTCGGCGCTCAACCATGGCCTCGTCCGGATCGAGGCGGACGTGGTGGTCTTTTCCGATGCCAACAGCATCCTGAAGCCCGGCTCCCTCACAGCGATTCTGGCGCCCTTCGCTGATCCGGAGGTCGGCGGCACCTGCGGGCAGCCGGAGCCGAAACCTGCCCGCGACGGCTGGATCGGCCGTGCGGAGCAGCTCTTCTGGCAACATGACAGCCTGCTCAAGGCGGCCGAGAGCCGCCTCGGTGGCGCTGTCTCCGCGCAAGGGACGCTCTACGCGATCCGGCGATCGCTGCTGCCCGCGACCGTGCCTGCCGATGTCGCCGACGATTTCTACATCTCCGTCCAGGTCCCCGCGCAGGATCGCCGCCTCGTCTTCGTGCCGGAGGCGGTCGCGGTGGAGGCGGTCACCTCCCGGACCAATGACGAATTCATGCGCCGCGTGCGTTCGACCGAGCGGGGATGGCGCGGCTTGCTGCGGATGCGCCGACTCCTCAACCCGCGCCGCCACGGCCTCTACGCGGTGCAGCTCCTCTGCCACAAGCTGCTCCGGCGCCTCACCGCCTTCCTCCTGCCGGCGCTCCTCCTGATCTCCCTCGCCCTCGTCGGCCATGGAACGATCTACCAGGCCGCCGCAGCCGGACAGATGCTCTTCTACGGTGTGGCGATCATGGCGATCATCTCGTCCCGAGCCCGGGCGATCCCCGGTGCCTCGGCTGCGGCTTTCTTTGTCGGCCCTGATGTCTGCTTCATCTTCGCTCCTTGGGGGCTACGATGAACCAGACATCCTCCTCTCACGAAACACCCCGATTTGTCTCATGGGCGCTGAACCGGGACGCGGTGCGAAAACGCGACCACTCCATGTTTCGCCCGACAGGCGGCGACAAACGGAAGCGGTGCCTCTTGCCGCGGCGGGCGCACATCGGCGAAGGTGGATCACTTGCCGATGCCACGGCACCCGCAGCGCCCCGGAGGCAGCCATGTCCGACATCCGTTTCCCGAAGACCACCCGCGAACATGCCGAGCGTCGCCATGCGCTGGCGCCCGCAGCCGACGATGCCTTCAAGGCATTCTCGAAAGCGGTCTTCGCCGATGGCGCGCTCGACACCCGCACCAAGCAGCTGATCGCGGTCGCCGTGGCCCATGTCACCCAATGCCCTTGGTGCATCGAAGGTCACGTGAAGGCCGCACGCCGCGCAGGCGCGGGTCCGAACGAGATCATGGAGGCGATCTGGGTCGCCGCCGAGATGCGCGCGGGCGCCGCCTACGCCCATTCGGTGAAGGCTCTCGACCTGCTCGATGATACCGGCGAGCAATGAGCCGGACGCACGCAATCCGGATCGCGCGCGTCCATGATGACTTGGAGACTGTATCTGGTGCCCGACTGCTTGTGGACCGTGTCTGGCCGCGTGGAATCACCAAGGACCAGTTGCAACTCGACGAGTGGATCCGGGACATTGCACCGACGACCGAACTCCGGAAGTGGTTCGGCCATGACCCGGAGAAATGGGAAGAGTTCGAGCACCGCTATCGGGGCGAACTCGACGCCGCACCGGATCCGGTCGGGCGCTGCCTCGAATGGTGCCGGAAGGGTCCGGTGACGCTCCTGTTCGCGGCGAAGGACCGCGACCACAACCAGGCGGTGGTGCTGCGCGATTACCTGGCCGAACATTTGAAGAGACGGGAATAGACCGATGACGCAGTCGAAAGAGGATCCCCCGCGCAAGGGTTACGCTTCGTCCCCCTGCATGGCGCATGAAGTCGATCCCGCCTATTTCGATCCGCACGCCACCGATCCCGGACAGGCACGCGATGTCGCCCGCTGGCGCCGGGCCGAGCGCACCCGTCTGCGCGAGGCGCGGCAGGGGATGCCCGTGGCCGAGCGGCAGGAGATCGACACCGCGATCACGAACCATCTGCGCGACTTCCTCGCGCGCCGTTTCGAGGGCGCCCAGGGCCGCGTCTTCTCCGCCTACTGGCCGATCAAGGGCGAGCCCGATCTGCGCCCGCTGATGCGGGAACTGCACGAAGTCGGGGTCACCGTCGCCCTGCCCATCGTCGAGACCCGGTTCGCGCCGCTCGTGTTCCGGCGCTGGACACCGGAGACGAGGATGGTCCGTGGCGACTGGAACATCCCCGTACCCCCGCCCGATGCCCCCGAGGTTACGCCCGACATCACGCTCGCCCCGGTCATGGGCTGGGACGAGGCAGGATATCGGCTCGGCTATGGTGGTGGGTATTTCGACCGGACGCTTGCCTCGCTCACGCCGCGGCCCTTCACCATCGGCATCGGCCTGCAGACCGCCCAGATCGCCACCATCTACCCGCAGCCGCACGACATCCCCCTCGACACGATCATCACCGAGGCGGGCGTGCAGGTCGAACGAAAGTGACGACGCCTTCCGCTTGATCGCCTCGAAATACAGTCATGGCCCGTGCCCCATGCGCCGGGATATGCAGCGCCCGTCCGCCCCATCACGCCGAAAGTGTTCCGACACGACGCGCGCGCTTCGCCCCGGACGATCACCCGTGCCCTGAACCACCCGTGCCCTGAACCGAACTGTTCAGGCGGAAAACCGCAGATGACGCCTCCCCGCCGTTCACTCCGGCGTGGCGACGCGGGACGTCCAGTCCTCGGTCCTGCCGGATGCGAGACGGCGCTCGGCGAGGCGGCGCCAGCTTTCCGGAAGCCCCGGCAGGGAAGCGAACTCGGCGAGCGCCGGCGTGTTCAGGCGATCGTGGTAGAGGAGATGCGACACGCGCGCGAGCGTCCAGTCCGGATGCGGGCGCGTCTCCAGCGCTGCGGTGCCGGGCGCGATCTTTCCCGGTTCGATCACGCGGAAATACCAGCCGGTACGGCCGGTGGTTTGCACCAGCCGCGCCATGTCGCGCCTGCCGAATCGCAGGTTGAGCTTCCAGCACGGCTGGCGGCCCTGGCTCACTTCGAGGAGCGCGCCCCCGAGGCGCCAGCGGTCCCCGAGGCAGATGCCAGCCTCGGTGATGCCCTCGACCACGAGATTCTCGCCGAATGCGCCGGGGCGGAACCGGGCGGCCTGGTCGGGAAATTCGGCGATCCAGAGCGGATAATTGGCTGCTGCATAGGCGTGAACGGCCTTGTCCGGCCCGCCGTGATGGCGGCGGTCGCCCTGCTCGTCACCGACGAGCCCGTTCGCGTGCGCCATCAGCGGCGTCGATACGGGCTGCTTGTCGATGGCGCTGGGCTCGCCCCTGGGACCGAAAGGGAGAGCCCGCCCGATCCGAAGTTCTGAAACAGAAAAGACCGTCATTGCATGATCCTTTCCCTCATCTTGCCATGATCAGTGCTTCCAGAACCAGAGCCCAGTGAACTGACCCAAGGTCCGACCGGACACTCAAGCATGATCACGGAAGCTCAGGCATATGCCTGAGGACGTGCCCATGTCCAAGATCGAGGTCGCCACCAATGGTGGCCGTCGGCGCCGGTGGCCGTCTGCCGGGAAACTGCGGATCACCAAGGAGATGCGCCCCCGGAATGGAAGACATCATACCAGGGTCGCAGTGCAACCTTTCCGGGGGCCCCCTTGTTTCGCTCCTGACCATCGCAAACCGATCCGCCAGCGCAGAGGAGAGATCATGCGCACGCAGTTCCTACACGATCATGGCGCGTTCAGGATCTTCATGACCGTGCTCGACCAGGGCGACGAAACCATGGCGAACCTCGAAGCGCTCGCCGAAGCCGAGCGGCCGAGTGCTGCCCCTCTCCCCGCGCCCGGCGCCTTCCAGAGCGCAGAGAGCTTCTTCCTGGACCGGGAAGCGCGGCAATTCTGCCCGATCCCGGTCGACGAACAGACCAAGGCCACATGCATGATCGGCGACATCGCCATCGATCCTGAGGGCAAGCCGGCACTGCATGTCCCTGCCGTCCTCGGCAAGTGCGATGGCACCGTGTTTACAGGCCATCCCCCGCACGGCAAGGTGCGTCCGACGTCCGAGGTGATGATAACCGGGACCCCCGGCCACCTGCGCCGCGCGCACGGACCCGGAATCAGGCCTTGCCCTGATCCGCGCATGCGACGATGCCGTGAATCCCGCATCCGGAGGCCGTAGCCGATGCCGCTTCCGATCTCCGACTACGCCATGATCGGCGACTGCGAATCCGCCGCGCTCGTCGGGCGCGACGGTTCGATCGACTGGCTCTGCTGGCCGCGTTTCGATTCGGATGCCTGTTTCGCGGCCCTCCTCGGCACGCCCGACCACGGCCGCTGGCAGGTCGCCCCGGCCGGGGACGGCGCCCGCGTCACCCGCCGCTACCGGCCCGGCACCCTGATCCTCGAGACCGATTTCGAGACCGAAGCCGGCGCTGTCCGCGTCATCGACTTCATGCCGGTGCGCGAGGAGGAGCATGTCTCCGACCTCGTACGTATCATCGTCGGTCTTCGCGGCCGCGTCAGGATGCGCATGGATCTCCGTATCCGCTTCGATTACGGCCGTATCGTGCCTTGGGTGGCGCGGACGGGCGACGGCAATCTGCTGCGCGCCATCGCCGGGCCGCACGCCCTCATCCTCCAGACCCCGCTCGGGCACCATGGCGAGAATCTTGCCACGGTTGCCGATTTCGCCGTCGAGAGGGGCGATCGCGTGCCGCTCGTCCTCGCCTATGGCGCTTCGCATCGCGCGCCGCCGCCGACCGCCGATCCCTCTGCCGCCCTCGCTGAAACCGAGGCGTTCTGGCGCGACTGGTCCGGGCACTGCAACTACGAGGGACCGTGGCGCGAGGCGGTGGTGCGTTCGCTCATCACCGTCAAGGCGCTCACCTATCGTCCCACCGGCGGTATCGTCGCGGCGCCCACCACCTCGCTTCCCGAGAAGGTCGGCGGGAGCCGCAACTGGGATTACCGCTTCTGCTGGCTGCGCGACGCGAGCTTCACCCTGCTGTCGCTGATCAACGCCGGCTACCGCGCCGAGGCGGAGGCCTGGGGCGACTGGCTCCTGCGTGCGATCGCCGGCGCACCCGCGCAGATGCAGCCGGTCTACGGTGTCGCGGGCGAGCCGCGCCTCGACGAGGTCGAGCTCCCCTGGCTGCCGGGCTATCGCGACTCGCGCCCGGTCCGGATCGGCAACGGCGCCTATTCGCAGCTCCAGATCGACGCCTTCGGCAGCGTCATGGACACGCTCGACGAGGCGCGCCGGGCCGGCCTCATCCTGCGCGAAGCATCGGGCGCCCTCCAAGCCCAGCTCATCGGGCAGCTCGAATCGGTCTGGGACGAGCCCGACGAGGGCATCTGGGAGGTGCGCGGCGGCCGCCGGCATTTCGTGCATGCCCGGCTCATGGCCTGGGTCGCCTTCGACCGCGCGGTGATCTCGGCTGAGAAGTTCGGCCTGCCCGGCCCGGTCGAGCGCTGGCGCCGGCTGCGCGAGGAGGTCCGCGCCGACATCCTCGCCCATGGCTGGAGCCGCGAGCGCGGCGCCTTCGTCCAGTCCTACGGCGGGACGGCACTCGACGCGTCGCTCCTTCTCATGCCGATCGTCGGCTTCCTGCCGCCGCGCGACCCGCGCGTGCTCGCGACCACCGCGGCGATCGAGCGCGAACTGATGCGTGACGGCCTGGTTCTGCGCTATGAACCGGAGGAGGCCGAGGACGGGCTCGATGGCGACGAGGGCGCCTTCCTCGCCTGCAGCTTCTGGCTCGTCGACAACATGATCCTCCAGGGCCGCCATGACGAGGCGCGCGCGATGTATGAGCGTCTTCTGTCGCTGCGCAACGATGTCGGCCTGCTCGCGGAGCAGTATGACTGGCAGGCAGGGGAGCAGGTCGGCAACTTCCCCCAGGCCTTCTCCCACTTCGCCCTGATCGACACCGCCTTCAACTTCCGCAACGTCGCGGGCCTCGCGCACGAGGCGCAAGGAGCGGATTCCGACGCCGGATCCGGGCAGGACTGATACGAGTTCCGGGTGATCAGCTCGGATTGGTCAGGTTCGAGCCAAGTTCGGGCACCAGGGTAATCCGCCCTGTCACGACGCTTGCACAGGTCCCGCGCCATCGGGCGCGGCAGACAGGATCGAGGCGGATGGAAATCTTCAAGAGAGTGAGACCAGATGGCCGCCGGTATCATGGGTACCGGCTTCGGCCCGACCCTCCCGTTCCCGGGCAATCCAAAGGATATTCAACGAAAGCTTCAGCCGGGGCGGCCGGTTGCCGCGGTAGGCATGGAACCGGCCGCCCATTTACCAAGGCTGCCCGATCATCCGGCGCCCGCTCATGCCGATGTGGCCTCCCGCCATCCCGATCTCCTCCCTGCGATCGTCTCAGCCGCCGTGTGCGAAGGTTGTACCAAGACGCCTCGCCATCAGTTCATGGACTTCCCGCCTGTCTGGAGGATGGAGACCTCCTCAGGTCATGACGAAGTCGCGGACGAAAGGCGTTGCCGGACGGGCGCGGATGTCGGCGGGGGTGCCGATCTGTTCGATACGGCCCATCGACATGACGACGACGAGATCGGCCAGCTCCATCGCCTCCTCCTGGTCATGGGTGACGAAGATCGTCGTGAGCCCGGTCTGGTCATGGATCTCGCGCAAGCCGCCGCGCAGCTCCCGGCGGACCCGCGCATCGAGGGCGCCGAACGGCTCGTCGAGGAGCAGCATGCGCGGCTCGATCGCCAGCGCCCGGGCGAGCGCCACGCGCTGGCGCTGGCCGCCCGAGAGCTGGGTGGGATAGCGCGGCCCGATCTCGGGGAGCTGGATGAGCTGGAGAAGCTTCGTCACCCGGCGCGCGATCTCGGCCTCGGGCGGCCGGGTCCGGCGCGGGCGGGCGCGCAGCCCGTAAGCGATGTTCTCGAACACCGTCATGTGCCGGAAAAGCGCGTAGTGCTGGAAGACGAAACCGGCGCGTCGCTCCTGGACGGAGAGGCCGGTGGCATCGACGCCGTCGAAACGCACCCGGCCGGAGGTCGGATATTCGAGCCCGCCGAGGATCCGCAGAAGCGTCGTCTTGCCCGAGCCCGAGGGGCCGAGCAGGGCGACGAGCGCGCCCGACGGGATCGACAGCGACACCGGCTGCAGGGCGGTGGTGGCACCGAAGATCTTGGCAATTTCCTCGATCTCGATTCCCACCGGCGCCGGCCGGGCGTCAGTGGCGATGGCTC
>CAYMOD010000088.1:0-7767 GCA_964391945.1 uncultured Rhodobacterales bacterium
GGGTGCGGGCCAGCGCCTCGGTCAGGACCACGGTCAGGAGCCCCGCCGCCGCCGCGCCGAGGACCTGCAGCGGCCCGCTGGTGAGCCCGGTCAGCATCCAGACGACGACGATCCCGAAGACGATCGAATGGCTGATCGCATCCGCCAGCATCGACGAGCCGCGCAGCACGAGGAAGGTCCCGAGCAGACTCGCCGCCGCGCCCACCAGCGCGCCGGTGAGGATGATCTGGAGCGGGATGTCGGAGGCGAGCGCCGCGATCATCGCCCCTTCCCTCCCGGTGCGGCGAGGTCCCCGGCCCGCGCCCGCCCCTCCGGCGTCAGTTCCCAATGCGGCGTCGGCTCGGGCGGATGGCGGACCGGCCGCACCAGCCCCTCGGCCTCGAGCCGGGCGAGCGCGCCGGTGGTCTCGGTGCCGTGATAGATGTCGAGCATGCTCTTCTCGGCCGGGTAGGCCGGATCGCGATGCTCCGCGGCCAGCCGGTAGAGCGTGAGCAGCACCTGCCGGCCCCGGAGCCGCCGCCGCTCCACGCGCGAGGCGAGCGCGGTCCAGACGATCCCCCGTCCCGGCGCGATCAGGAGCGATACCAGCACGATGAAGGAGATGGCGAGCACGATCACCGGCCCGGTCGCGAGACCCGCCGCCGCGGCGCTCGTCACCGCCCCGGCGATCCCCGCCACGATCCCGAACCCGGCCGCGAGCAGCACCATCGCCTCGAGCCGCTGCGTCCACTGCCGCGCCGCCACCGCCGGGGCGACGATCATCGCCGTCATCAGCACCACGCCGACGAGTTGCAGCCCGACGACGATGGCGAGCGCGATCATCACCGTGAGCGCGAGGTCGAGCGCCGCCACCGGCAGGCCCGAGGTCGCCGCGAAGTCGCGATCGAAGGTGACGAGCTTGAATTCCTTCCAGAAGGCGGCGACCAGCAGGAGCGCCGCGCCGGCGATCGCGCCCATGACGACGAGATCGCCCCTCAGCATCGCCGCCGCCTGCCCGAACAGGAACGACGAGAGCCCGGCCTGCCCGGCGCCCCCGGTCTGCTGGATGCGGGTGAGCAGCACGACGCCGACCGCGAAGAAGACCGAGAGCACCACGCCCAGGGCCGCGTCGGTCTTGAGCCGGCTGCGGCCGACGATCAGGAGCACCGTGACCGCCGCCAGCGCCCCGGTGAGGAACGCCCCCGCGAGCAGGCTTTCGAGCTGGCGCGATCCCGCCCAGAGATAGCCGAGGCAGATCCCCGGCAGCGCCGCATGGCTCAGCGTGTCGCCGAGCAGGCTCTGGCGCCTCAGTACCGCGAAGGTGCCGAGCACGCCCCCGACCGCGCCGAGGAGGGCCGCGCCGATCGCCACCGTCTGGATCGTGTAATCGCCGAGGAGGGCGAGGAGGTTCATCCCTGCCCGGCCTCGAGAGGGCGCGGATCGGTCGGATTCGGCTCGGGCTCGGGCGCCATTCCCGCGACCGGCGCCTCCTCCGGGCCGAGAAGGGCGATCTGCCCGCCGTAGGCGCGCCGCAGATTCTCGGCCGTGTAGGTCTCCGATACCGGCCCCTGGGCGATGATCCGCACGTTGAGGAGCACCAGCCAGTCGAAATAGCTCCGCACCGTCTGCAGGTCGTGATGAACCACCACCACCGTCTTGCCGGCGTCGCGCAGCCGGTGGAGGATGGCGACGATCGCGCGTTCGGTGGTCGCGTCCACCCCCGCCATCGGCTCGTCGAGGAAGTAGATGTCCGCCTCCTGCACCAGCGCGCGGGCGATGAAGACCCGCTGCTGCTGGCCGCCCGAAAGCTGGCTGATCTGGCGGCCGGCATAATCCTCCATCCCGACCTGGGCGAGGGCGGCCATCGCTTCCGCCCGCGCCCGCCGCCCCGGCCGCCGGAACCAGCCGAGCCGGCCGTAGAGCCCCATCATCACCACGTCGAGCGCTACCACCGGGAAATCCCAGTCCACCGACGAGCGTTGCGGCACGTAGCCCACCCGCCGCCGCGTCTCGCGGTAGCGCCGCCCGAAGATGCGGACATGCCCGGCCACCGGCCGCACGAGGCCGAGGACGGTCTTGATCAGCGTGCTCTTGCCGGCGCCGTTCGGCCCGACCACCGCCGCCATCACGCCCTCCGGGATGTCGAGGTCGATGTCCCAGAGCACCGGCGCGCCGCCGTAGCTCACGGTCAGGTCCTCGATATGGAGCGCGAGCCCCGGCTCGTGCAGCGCCGCGTCCTCGGGCGCCGGGAGCGGTTCGCGCCCGTCCGTCATCGCACCGGCAGGTCCCAGTCCGCCGCCCATGCCGCGAGCGCGTCCGGCAGCGGCGGCGCCTCGCCGCCGAGGGCCCCGGCGATGGTGCGCGTATTCTCGTAGATCATGCCGAGATAGGTGCCGCCCGGCGTACCCGCCGCGCCCATCGCGTCCGAATAGAGATTCCCGCCACGGGCAAGCTCGTGGCCGCGCACCCGCGCCGCCTCGATCACCGCCTCGACCGTGCGCGGATTGATCGTCGTCTCGACGAAGATCGCCGGCACCGCCGCCTCCGCGACCAGCGCCGCGGTCGCCCGGATATCGGCGACGCTCGCCTCCGCCTCGGTGCTGATACCCTGGATGCCGACCTCCTCGAGCCCGTAGGCCAGGGCATAGTAACCGAAGGCATCGTGGGCGGTCACGAGCGTGCGGCTCTCCTCCGGGATCGTCGCGATCGCCTCGGCCACCCATGCGGCGAGGGCCTCCGCCTGCGCGCGGTAGGCTTCCGCCCGCCCGGCCATGTCGTCCGCGCATTCGGGCGCGCTCTCGCCGAGGAACCCGGCGATCGCCGGCGCGATGCCTCCCCAGAGCGCGGGGTCCATCCACACATGCGGATCGACCCCGCCGAACCCCTCGACCGCGATCAGCCGATCCTCCGGCACCGCCGCCTCCGCCACCGCGAGCGTCGGCCGCATCCGCCCGAGCCGCTCGAGCACCGCGCCGAGCTGCCCCTCGAGCCCGAAGCCCGAGAACAGGATCACGTCCGCGCCCCCCAGCCGCGCCACGTCGGACGCCGAGGCCTGGTAGAGATGCGGGTCGAGGCCCGGCCCGATCAGCGCGACCACCTCGGCACAGGGGCCGGCGACCTCGGCGGCGACATCGGCGATCATGCCGGTCGTCGCCACCACCGAAAGCGGCTCCCCGGCGAATGCGGCCCCGCCTGCCACCAGCACCGCCGCGCAGACCACCGACGCCGCCGGCGGGAACGGGAACGCCTCGTACCTCCCCCTGGCCACCTTCTCCCGCCTCCGGCAAATGAGAATGGATCGCAACTCACGGCCGAGAAATAGCAGACAGAACCGCATCCGGCAATAATTCTCGTGAACCGGAGACGATCTTTCGGCCGCGGGCCTCCGGCGGAGCGGAAGCGGCCCTGCCAGCCGCGGCGCGGTCAGGGGCCGGCTGCCGGCCGCACCTGCGGCATGACGAGGGCGTAGCGTACCCCCTCCTCCGTCACGTCGAGCGTCGCGCTTCCGCCGGTCGCGCTCGGCAGGACCTGCGTGAGAACGGCGGTCCCGAAACGCGCATCTCCGGGCGCCACCGGCTCGTCATGGGTTTCATTCCAGCACAGCAGGAGCTGTTCCGGCTCATTTTCGATACCGAGGCGGATGCTGCCCCGGAGGCGTTTCAGCACGCCGAAGGAGGCGGAATTCGCCGCGAGCTCATGGAGCGCAAGCCCGATATAGAGGGCGACGTTCGGCGCCAGTTGCGGATCATCGCCGACGATGTCGAGGTTGAACTGCGAGGGCTCCGTGAACGGGTCGAGCTGCGCCGAGGCGAGATGCCGGAAACCCGCCCCCTGCCAGTTCGCCTGCGTGACGAGGTCCTGCGTGATCGCGAGCGACTGGATCCGCCCCCGGAGCTTGGCGGCGAAGTCGACGGGATCGGTTTCGAGCCGCATCGTCTGCCCGAGGATGCTCTGGACGATGGCGAGCAGGTTGCGCGAGCGATGGCTGACCTCGGCGAGGAGCCCGCGCAGGGTCTCCTCGCGCCGCTTGTGCGCGGTGATGTCGGCCGCCACCACGAAGATGCCGCGGATCCGGTCCTGCACGTCGATATCGGGCTCGATGGTGAGTTCGTACCAGCAGTCGAGGCCGCTGCTGCGCACATTCGCCTCGAGGCGCTCCGGCACGCCGCTCTCCAGCACCCGGCGCTTCGCCGCGATCACCGCCGCGGCGGTATCGGGCGGGAAGATCGCCCGGTCCCCGAACGCGAAGATCATCGCCGTCTCCGGCCAGCTGTCGAAGCGATTCTCGACGAGGCGGATCCCGAGATCGCGATCGTGGTAGAGCACGCAGAGTCCCGCGTGGCGCAGGCCGCGGATCAGCATCGCGATGCGCTCGAGGGGGATACTGCCCTCCATCATTCAGTGCCTCATGGCTCGCTGCACCTTCCTGCGGCGCGCGCATCCGCTCGGTCCGACCGCCATCCTGACCTCCACAGATTCCCCTGCCGTCCCTGGCGGCCCGCCATCCGCGGAACCGGCACTGCTGCCACCGCGGAGCCCGGGAGCCATCGACGCTTCGGATCACTCGATTGACAGCGACCAACGCGGCACGGATGCACCGGTTCCTGCCGCGCCTGAAGGCCCGATCGTTTGCCGCTTACGCCGCGGCGCTGGCGGCCTCGTCGAAGAAAAGCGCCTGACTGATCAGCGCCTTCACCATGTCCTCGTTGAACGGCTTGGTGACGAGGAAGGCGGGCTCCGGCCGCTCGCCGGTGAGCAGGTGCTCGGGATAGGCGGTGATGAAGATCACCGGGATCGTCGCGTCCTTCAGGATGTCGTTGACCGCGTCGATGCCCGAGGAACCGTCCGCGAGCTGGATGTCGGCAAGCACCATCCGCGCCGGGTGTTTCTCGAAGAGCGCCACCGCCTCGGCGCGGGTGCGCGCGATCCCGGACACCCGGTGCCCGAGCGAGGTGACGAGGTGCTCGATGTCCATCGCGATCAGCGGCTCATCCTCGATGATGAGGATCTCGGTCGCGACATGGGCGGAGATGTCCTCCGCCGCCTTCGACAGCAGCCGCCCGGCCTCGGCCTCCTCGACATCGAGGATCTCGGCCATCTCGCTCAGGGAGAAGCCCTCCACCGCGACGAGGAGGAAGGCCTGCCGCGGCCGCGGCGGCACCGTCGCGAGATTGGCGCTCGCGAGGCGCTCCCAGCCGAAGGGCGAACCGGCGCTGTCCACCTCCACCTGAATGTCGGAGAAGATCGTGGTGTAGAGCTTGTAGACGCCGATCCGGTCGTTCGTCGCGACCGGAAAGATCGACGTGTCGGCGATCAGCGCTTCCAGCATGGCGGCGACATAGGCATCGCCCGAGGCCTGGCTGCCGGTGATCGCCCTTGAATAGCGGCGCAGATACGGCAGGTGAGGGGCGATGCGGGTGGAAAGCGACATGGGATTCCGTTCCTTCGTGTATACCCTCGGCGGCGCGGAAGTGAGCGCGGCGCCGCCCGGTTGTCCATGGGCGCGACGGCGCGCCTCTGGATGGGAACGCCTTGCGCATGTTTCCGTTCCGGAGACGCGGAACTTTTCGCTCCCCGGCACGTTATTGCCCGCTCAGGGGGCCGCGGTGCTCCAGTTGGACCGCGAGGGACAGGCGTTTGCACGCCGGGGAGAGAACAAGAGTGGAAGGCGACGGAGCATGGAAGGCAGGTATTTCGACATGGCAGACGAGGACGCCGCCAGCAGGACGTGGCCCCGTCCCGGCGATCCGCTCGCACCGGGCGGAAGGATCGGAACCCGGCTCCGGGCGCTTTACGACGCGATAGAGCGCGAGCCCATTCCCGAAACCCTGATCGATCTTCTCGAACAGCTTGACGAGGCGGAGCGCCAGCAGAGCCGATGACCGAACCCTCACCGAGCTTCAAGAAGGCGATGCTCGCCGCATTGCCTTCGCTCCGCGCCTTCGCGATGTCGCTGACCGGCCGGCCCGACCGCGCCGACGACCTCGTGCAGGAGACCGTGATGCGCGCCTGGGCGAAGCAGGAGAGCTTCCAGCCCGGCACCAACATGAACGCCTGGCTCTTCACCATCCTGCGCAACCTCTTCTACAGCCAGATGCGCAAGCGCGGCCGCGAGGTGCAGGACAGCGACGGCGCCTTCACCGCCTCCCTCAGCGTCGCCCCGCCGCAGGACGGGGTGATGGATCTCGCCGATCTCAAGAACGCGCTCAACCGCCTGCCGCCCGACCAGCGCGAGGCGATCCTGCTGATCGGCGCCTCGGGCTTCTCCTACGAGGAGGCGGCCAATATCTGCGGCTGCGCCGTCGGCACGATCAAGAGCCGCGTCAACCGCGCCCGCAACCGGCTGCAGGAGATCCTGAACGTCTCCGGCGCCGGCGACTACGGCTCCAACGCCGGCTCGCGCTCCATGGTCTCGCGCGCCTTCGCGGGGTGATCCGCGAAGGCGTGCCGCCTGTCTCGCGGGCGTTGTACTGATCGTGAGCCGCGCTTCAGGCCGAGTCGCGCGGCGGCAAGTCGCGCCAGCCGACGCCGGCATGTTGACAAGGGGGGTGTTGGTGAGCCCGGAAGGATTCGAACCTTCGACCTACTGATTAAGAGTCAGCTGCTCTACCACTGAGCTACGGGCCCCTCATGCCGAATCCCTGGTGAGCCCGACAGGATTCGAACCTGTGACCCGCTGATTAAAAGTCAGCTGCTCTACCGACTGAGCTACGGGCCCAAGGGGATATGCAGGCGCCCAGATATTGGCTGGAGCGGCGGCGGTCAAGGAGATTCCGGCCCTCATGTGGCGCTCGCCCGCGCCCGGCCGTATATAACCCGCCATGAAACACGATTCTCCCCGTCCCGAACCCCTCCGGTTCCGCAAGATGCACGGGCTCGGCAACGACTTCGTCGTCATCGACGCGCGGGGCTGCGCTGGCGAGCCGGTGACGCCGGCGCTCGCGCGCCGTCTCGGCGACCGCCACCGGGGCATCGGCTTCGACCAGCTCGCGGTGATCCGCGCGCGCGGGAACGGCATCGGCATCGATTTCTGGAACACCGACGGCACCGAGGCCGCGGCCTGCGGCAACGCCACGCGTTGCGTCGCCCATCTGCTGCTGCGCGAGAGCGGCGCCGGCGCCATTGACCTCCTGACCGGCCGCGGCCGGCTCCGGGCCGAGGCCACGGGCGACGGCCGCATCCGCGTCAACATGGGGCTCCCGGTCGAGGACTGGCGGGAAATTCCGCTCGCGCGCGAAGTCGATCCCGACGCGCTGCCGATCGGGGGTACACCCTCCGCCGTCGGCATGGGCAACCCGCATTGCATCTTCATCGTCCCGGATGCCGAAGCAGCGCCGGTCGCCACCCTCGGGCCCCGGATCGAGCATCACCCCCTCTTCCCCGAACGCACCAATGTCGAATTCGTCGAGGTGATCGACCGCGCCACCCTCCGCATGCGGGTCTGGGAGCGCGGCGCCGGCATAACCCTTGCCTGTGGCTCGGGCGCCTGCGCCGCCGTGGTCGCGACCGCCCGGCGCGGGCTGACGGAGCCCCGCGTCACCGTCCGCCTCGACGGCGGCACGCTCGAGATCGACTGGTGCGAGGACGGGGTCTGGATGACCGGGCCGGTTGCCGAGGTCTTCGAAGGCGTGCTCGCGCCCGGCATGATCGAGGCGGCGGAGTGAGAGGCGCGGAATTCCGCACCTTCGGCTGCCGGCTCAACGCCTACGAGACCGAGGCGATGCGGGTGGCTTCGGGCGACCTCGGTGATTCGGTGGTCTTCAACACCTGCGCGGTGACCGCCGAGGC
>CAYMOD010000089.1:0-7739 GCA_964391945.1 uncultured Rhodobacterales bacterium
CCGGACGTTCAGGCGGCGAGAGTCGCCGTTCCCATCGCCAGATACCGTTTCCGGCGGGCGGTCCTGAGATCGGCCGCGGCAATGTCGCCGCACTCGTCCAGCATCACGGCGATCGCGTTGCCCACCGCTTCGATCACCACCGCACGGTGACGCTGGGCGCCGCCGACGGGTTCGGGGATGATGTGGTCGATGATGCCGAGCACCTGGAGATCCTGGGCGGTCAACCGGAGTGCCGCCGCTGCCTCACGCATCTTCTCGGCATCCTTCCACAGGATCGAGGCGCAGCCCTCGGGCGAGATCACCGAATAGATCGAATGTTCGAGCATCGCGATCCGGTCGGCGGTGGCAAGCGCCACGGCACCGCCCGATCCGCCTTCGCCGATCACCACCGAGACGATCGGCACACCGAGCGAGAGGCATTTCTCCGTCGATCGCGCGATCGCCTCGGCCTGGCCGCGCTCCTCGGCGCCGATGCCGGGGTAGGCGCCGGGCGTATCGACCAGGGTGACGACAGGCAGGGCGAACCGGTCGGCGAGGTCCATGAGCCGGATCGCCTTGCGGTAGCCCTCGGGCCGGGCCATGCCGAAGTTGCGCTCGATCCGGCTGCGGGTGTCGTGACCCTTCTCCTGGCCGAGCACGACCACCGGCCTGCTGCGGAAACGGGCGAGGCCGCCCATGATCGCGTGATCATCCGCGAAGTTGCGATCGCCGGCGAGCGGGGTCCATTCGGTGAAGAGCGCGTCCACATAGTCGCGGCAATGGGGGCGGTCGGGATGACGCGCGACCTGACATTTCCGCCAGGGATCGAGCGAACGGTAAAGGTCGGCGAGCATCGTCGCCGCCTTGCGGTCGAGGGCTGCAGCTTCCTCGTCGATGTCCATTTCCGAGCTTCGGCGTGCAAGTGCCCGAAGTTCCTCGGCTTTGCCTTCGATCTCGGAGAGGGGTTTCTCGAAGTCGAGATAGTTCTGCATCGGTGCTCCACCAGCGGTTCGCCCCGCGCTTATCCCGCCGGGCCGACACGATTGCAACCGCCACGGAGTTGCGCTTCATGCTGCGCTGCACAATATCACGTGGTTCGTATGGCAACGAGGCAGCCCGAACGGGCGATCGGATGACACCGGATCGGGCACCGAGAAATGAAAAGGGGTAGAGGATGACGTTCCTCACGACGATACGGCAAGCAGCGGCGCGCCTTGGGGCACGCGATCTTGCCGGAGCGGCCCACGTCATCCGGGAGGCACTCGCGGGCAAGCCCGCAGCGGCTCCGCCGCGACCGGAGACGGCTGCGCTGCCGGAACCGAAGACACCGCGGCCGGAGCCGAAGACACCGCTGCCGGAAACGCCGCCGCCGGAGATGCCGGCGGAGATGCCGGCACCGACCGCCCCGACCCGGGCGCCGGACCGTCCGGCCGCGAAAGCCGCCCCGCGCCTGCCGATGCCGCGGCGCCGCCTCCCTCTCGGCGAGGCGCTCCGGCTCCTCAGGGAGGGCATCGGCGCGGCAGGGTTTCCTGCATTGATGACGCGGCGGGTTCCGCCACCGGCTGTACCGCCGGGCGCGCGGTTCGAGAGTCGCAACCACGCGTCCGAGGCCGGCGAGCGTGCCTACCGGCTCTACGTGCCATCGCGAGCGGACAGGGGCTTGCGGGGTCTTGTCGTGATGCTGCACGGCTGCAAGCAGGACCCCGACGATTTCGCCACCGGCACCGGCATGAACGCGGTTGCCGAGCGCGAGCGGCTCCTTGTCGCCTATCCCGGCCAGTCGCGGGCCCACAATCCGCTGAGGTGCTGGAACTGGTTCAATCCCGGCAACCAGCAGCGGGATGCGGGCGAGCCCGCGATCATCGCTGGGATTGCTCGATCCCTCCTTGAGGAATTTGCGGTCGAGGATGGCCGCGCCATGGTGGCGGGCCTTTCGGCTGGCGGATCGATGGCGGCGGTGCTCGGCGCCACCTATCCGGATCTGTTCGAGGCCGTGGGCATTCATTCGGGGCTCGTCGATGGCGCGGCGAACGATGCCGCCTCCGCCCTTGCTGCGATGCGCGGCGAGGGTGAGGCGAGCGGAGTGCTGCCGCTCTGCCGGACGATCGTGTTCCACGGCGATGCCGACGAGACGGTGCATCCGGACAACGCGGCGCGCATTCTCGCCGCGGCGGGGGCGGGTACCTTGCAGCGGCGCGAGGGACGGAGCGCGGGCGGACGGCGGTTCGGGGTGGAGGCGCTGCTCGACCGGAGCGGCAGGCCCCGGCTCGAGGTCTGGATGGTCGAGGAGACCGGCCATGCCTGGTCGGGTGGTCGGCCGGAAGGCTCCTATACCGATCCGGACGGTCCCGATGCCAGCGCCGAGATGGTCCGCTTCTTCCTCGCCCCGAAGCGAGGGAGACTGGCAGGATTCAGGCGTCGAGCCTGACGAGGGCGTGGCGCTTCCTGCCGGCCGAGAGTTTCAGCGTCGCGGCGATGGCGTCGCGCCCGATGGTGAGCCCCGGATCGGTGAGCGGCCGGTCGTCGAGCCGGGCGCCGCCGTCCGCGATCAGCCGCCGCGCCTCCTTGCCGGAACCGGCGAGGCCCGAGCGGACGAGAAGCTGGACCACGGGAATGCCGGAATCGGGGATCTCCTCCGGGCGGAGGGTGACGGTCGGCAGATCGGCACCGACGCCGCCCTTTTCAAAGACCTCGCGCGCCGTCGCCTCGGCGGCCTGCGCCGCCTCCTCGCCATGGCAAAGGGCGGTTACCGCGTTCGCGAGCACGACCTTGGCTGCGTTCACCTCCGCGTCGCCGAGCGCACCCAGACGCTCGCATTCCTCGACCGGAAGTTCGGTATAGAGCTTGAGGAAGCGCCCGACATCCGCGTCCGCGGTGTTGCGCCAGAACTGCCAGAATTCGTAGGGCGAGAGCATCGCGGCATTGAGCCAGACCGCGCCGCCCGCCGACTTGCCCATCTTCCCGCCGTCGGCGGTGGTGAGCAGCGGCGAGGTGAGGCCAAACACCTCCACGCCGGCGACGCGGCGGGTGAGGTCGATGCCATTGACGATGTTCCCCCACTGGTCCGATCCCCCCATCTGCAGCCGGCAGCCGAAGCGGCGGTTGAGTTCGAGGAAGTCGTAGGCCTGGAGGATCATGTAGTTGAATTCGAGGAACGACAGCGACTGCTCGCGGTCGAGGCGCGACTTCACGCTCTCGAAGGAGAGCATGCGATTGACGGAGAAATGCCGGCCGATGTCGCGCAGGAACGCGACGTAGTTGAGCCCGTCGAGCCATTCGGCGTTGTTGAGCATGATCGCGTCGGTAGCGCCCTCGCCGTAGCGGAGGTATTTCGCGAAGACCGCGCCCATGGAGGCGACGTTGGCCCCGATCTGTGCGTCGGTGAGGAGCGGGCGCTCCTCCGAGCGGAAGGAGGGGTCGCCGATCTTCGTGGTGCCGCCGCCCATCAGCGTGATCGGCTTGCCGCCGGTCTTCTGGTACCAGCGCAGCATCATGATGTTGAGAAGATGGCCCACGTGCAGCGACTGCGCCGTGGCGTCATAGCCGATATAGCCGGGGAGGGCGCCGGCAAGGAGCGCCGCATCGAGCCCCTCGAGATCCGAGCAGTCCTGCAGATAGCCGCGCGTGATCATGACCTGAAGGAAATCGCTTTTCGGGCGGTAGGTCATCGCGAGGCTCCCTTGGCGGTCGGCGGCGAGGCGTTCTATAGCCGAAGGCGGTCGGAAGGGAAGGGCGATGGCAGGGACGATCCGCGCGCTGGGGCTGATGTCGGGGACCTCGCTCGACGGGGTGGATGCGGCGATCGTCGAGACCGATGGGGAGACGATCGCGGGGTTTGGGCGGAGCGCGTTCCGTTCCTATGACGCGGAGACGCGGGCGATCTTGCGCGCATCACTCGGGCGCTGGCCGGGGGAGGAGGGCGTGGCGGCGGCCGAGGCGGCGGTGCGGAAGGCGCATGCCGGTGTGGTGCGCAGCTTCCCGGAAGCGGAGCTTGTCGGGTTTCACGGCCAGACGCTCGCCCATGATCCGCGCGGCCGGGGCACGCATCAGGCGGGGCGCGGCGATCTTCTCGCGGCGGAGACCGGGCGGCCGGTGGTCTGGGATTTCCGCGCGGCCGATGTCGCCTCGGGGGGCGAGGGCGCGCCGCTGGTGCCGTTCTTCCATTTCGCCTGCGCGCGGCGGATCGGCGCCGAGGCACCGGTCGCCTTCCTCAACATCGGCGGCGTCGCCAATGTCACCTGGGTCGATCCGCGCGAAGCGGCACCGGAGGCGCCGGGCGCGCTTGTTGCCTTCGATACCGGGCCCGGCAATGCGCTCCTTGACGATTTCATGATGGCGCGGCTCGGGCAGCCGCGCGATGAGGGCGGGGCGGCGGCCGCTGCCGGGCGTGCCGACGAGGCGGTGCTCACGGCGCTGATGAGCCACGCCTATCTCGGGCGGAAGCCGCCGAAATCGCTCGACCGGCTCGATTTCCATGCGGCACTCGAAGCGGTGGCGGGTCTCTCGACCGAGGACGGGGCAGCGACGCTCGCCGCCCTCACCGCCGCCTGTGTCGCGGAGGGGCCGCGGCATTTCCCCGAACCGCCCGCGCGCTGGCTCGTCTGCGGCGGCGGGCGGCACAACCGCACGCTGATGCGCCTCCTTGCCGAGCGCAGCAACGCGCCGGTCGATCCGGTGGAGGCGGTCGGGCTCGATGGCGACATGCTCGAGGCGCAGGCCTTCGCCTTCCTCGCGGTCCGGGTCCTGCGCGGGCTGCCGACCTCGTCGTCCGCGACCACCGGCTGCCGGGTCCCGGTCTGCGGCGGACGGATCAGCCGATCCACGCCGGCGTGAGCGGCTCAGATCACGCCGAAGAGCGCGAGCAGCACGAGGGTCACGATCGCCGAGATCGCGAGCGAGCCGAGGCAGCCGAGACGGTTCGAGAAGAAGAGGAACATCGACGCACCCTGTTCATGTCCCGGTCAACGCGCGGGCTGCCGGAGTCGTTCTCCGCCGGCCCTGCGTGTGCGGGCTGCGGGACGCGGACGCACGGGCGCTGAAGCCGGTGCGGCGACAAAGACGGGAGTAGCGAAAAAGGGCTTGGCGGCAGGTGTGATCCCTTCCACTATCGGCGCGCCAAGGGATCCCATGGGACCCCCAGCTTGATGGGCGCGAGACGCGCGTCCGGGGAGGAATGGATGACGGTGGTATCGCTCGTGGTCAACGGCAAGCGGGTCTCGCGCGAGGTCGAGGGGCGCACGCTTCTGGTCGAACTCCTGCGCGACAGGCTCGGCCTCACCGGCACCCATGTCGGCTGCGACACGTCGCAATGCGGCGCCTGCATCGTGCATCTCGACGGCGAGGCGGTGAAGGCGTGCTCGGTCTTCGCGCTCGATTGCGAGGGGGCGGAGGTGCGCACGATCGAGGCGATGGCGAATCTGGACGGATCGCTCGGCGTGATCCAGCAGGCATTCCAGGATCACCACGGGCTTCAATGCGGCTTCTGCACGCCGGGGATGGTGATGAGCGCGGCTTCACTCCTGAAGGACAACCCGAGCCCGAGCGAGAAGGAGATCCGCGACTATCTCGAGGGCAATCTCTGCCGCTGCACCGGCTATCACAACATCGTCCGGGCGATCCAGGCGGCCGCGGCCGAGATGGGATCGTCACGGGTCGCGGCGGAATAGGGGCGCGGGAGGAGAGGATCATGCCGAAGGATTCGGGCATCGGCGCCAGCGTCAAGCGCCGCGAGGACGTGCGGTTCCTGACCGGGAAGGGCCGCTACACCGACGATTTCAACCGGCCGGGCCAAGCTTATGTCGCCTTCCTGCGCTCGGACGTGGCGCATGGGCGGCTGGTCGCGGTCGATACCAGCGAGGCGGAGGGAATGCCGGGGGTGCTCGGCGTCTTCACCGGCGAGCATTTCAAGGACATCGGCGGGATTCCCACCGGCTGGCAGGTCACGGACCGGCACGGGGCGCCGATGCTGGAGCCGAAACACCCGGTGCTCGCCCATGGCAAGGTGCGCCATGTCGGCGATCCGATCGCCGCGGTGGTGGCCGAGACGCTGGCCGAGGCGCGCGACGCGGTCGAGGCGATCGTGCCGGAGATCGAGGAACTGCCGGCGGTCGTGGACATGAAGGCGGCGGTCGCGGAGGGGGCGACGCTCGTCCATGACGAGATCGGCTCGAATCTCTGTTTCGACTGGGGTTTCATCGAGGAGAACCGCGCGGCCGTGGACGAGGCGATCCGGAACGCTCCCCACGTCACCACGCTCGAACTCGTCAACAACCGGCTCGTCGCCAACCCGATGGAGCCGCGCGTGGCCATCGGCGAGTATGACGCGGCGGATGACCAGCACACGCTCCATACGACGAGCCAGAACCCGCATGTGATCCGGCTGCTGATGGGGGCCTTCGTCCTCGGCATCCCGGAGCACAAGCTCCGGGTGGTGTCGCCCGACGTCGGCGGCGGCTTCGGCACCAAGATCTGCCACTACGCCGAGGAGGCCTTCTGCACCTGGGCGGCGAAACAGGTCGGCCGGCCGGTGAAATGGACCTCGACGCGATCGGAAGCCTTCGTCTCGGACGCGCATGGCCGCGACCACGTGACGAAGATCGAACTCGCGCTCGACGAGAGCGGCAAATTCCTCGCGCTCAGGACCGATACCTACGCGAACATGGGAGCGTATCTTTCGACCTTCGCGCCCGCGGTGCCGACCTACCTCCACGGCGTGCTGATGGCGGGGACCTACACGACGCCTCTCATCTACGTGAACGTGAAGGCGGTGTTCACCAATACCGTGCCGGTCGATTCCTACCGCGGCGCCGGGCGGCCGGAGGCGACCTATCAACTGGAGCGAGTGGTGGACAAGGCGGCGCGGGAGATGGGGATCGATCCGATCGAGATCCGCCGGCGCAACTTCATCAAGCCCGACCAGTTCCCGTACCAGACGCCGGTCGCCGTGGTCTATGACACCGGCAATTACGACGCGACGATGGACAAGCTTGTCGAGATCGCCGACCTCGCCGGATTCGAGGCGCGGCTTCGGGAGAGCGTCTCGCGGGGCAGGCTGCGCGGCCTCGGCATCTCCTCCTATATCGAGGCCTGCGGCATCGCGCCCTCGAAACTCGTCGGCCAGCTCGGGGCGCGCGCCGGGCTCTACGAAAGCGCGACCGTCAGGGTGAACGCGACCGGATCGCTCTCGGTCTTCACCGGCTCGCATTCCCACGGCCAGGGGCACGAGACCACCTTCGCGCAGGTGGTTGCCGACATGCTCGGCATCGACGCGGGCGAGATCGACATCGTCCATGGCGACACGGCGCGGATCCCGTTCGGGATGGGCACCTACGGCTCGCGCAGCCTCTCGGTCGGCGGCTCGGCCATCGTGCGCGCGACCGAGAAGATCATCGCCAAGGCGAAGAAGATCGCCGCGCATCTCCTCGAGGCGGCGGAGGGCGACCTCGAGTTCAGGGACGGCAGGTTCACCGTCGCGGGGACCGACAAGTCGGTGGCCTGGGCTGACGTGACGCTCGCCGCCTACGTGCCGCACAACTACCCGCTCGACGAGATCGAGCCGGGGCTCGAGGAATCGGCCTTCTACGATCCGTCGAACTTCACCTATCCCGCCGGCGCCTATGCCTGCGAGGTGGAGGTCGATCCCGAGACCGGCAAGGTCGAGGTGGCGAGTTTCGCCGCCGCCGACGATTTCGGCAATATCGTCAACCCGATGATCGTCGATGGCCAGGTCCATGGCGGCATCGCGCAGGGGATCGGCCAGG
>CAYMOD010000090.1:0-7729 GCA_964391945.1 uncultured Rhodobacterales bacterium
TGACCAAGATGATGACGCTCTACATCGTCTTCGACGAGGTCCGCCGCGGCCGGATGTCGCTCGACCAGAAGGTGACGATCTCGCGCAAGGCGGCGGCAGAGCCGCCCTCGAAACTCGGCCTGCGGGCGGGCCGGCAGATCGAGTTGCGCTACCTGATCCGCGCTGCGGCGATTCGCTCGGCCAACGACGCGGCGACGGCGCTCGGCGAGGCGGTGGCCGGATCGGAGGAGGCGTTCGCCGCACGGATGACCGCCTATGCGCGCGCGATGGGAATGACGAAGACGACCTTCAGGAACGCACACGGCCTGACCGCCGAGGGACACCTCTCGACCGCGAAGGACATGGCGATCCTCGGCCGGCGAATCCTCTACGATTTCCCGCAATACTATAATCTTTTCAGCCGCCGCTCGACCTCGGCCGGGCTCGCGACGGTCTCGAATACCAACCGTCGCCTGCTCGATGCCTATGAGGGCGCGGACGGGATCAAGACCGGCTACACCCGGGCCGCCGGGTTCAACCTCGTCTCCTCGGCCCGGCGCGGCGACCGGCGGGTGATCGTGTCGCTTTTTGGCGGCAAGAGTTCGGCCTCGCGCAATGCCGAGGTGGCGCGGCTGATGGATCTCGGGCTCGGGCAGATGCCGGCGCGGGCGCAGTTCGCGGCGCTGCCGCCGCTCCAGGTGGCGGGCGTCTCGGCGCCGGTCGCCGCTGCCGCCGCGGCCACGACGCTGGCAAGCGTGGAAAGGCCGCTGCCGCGCGGCGCGGCACGCTCGGCCGCGATGGTCACGCGCAACGTCGAATCGATCGCGCAGGCTATCGCCGAAGTGAATGCCGAACTCGATCAGGGCAGCGATCGCGACACGGATCTCATCACCGGGGCGCGCCCGCGCCCGCGGCGGGTCGAGGGCGTGCGCGTCGCGGCGGCGGGGATGGGATCGACCTTCATGGCGGTGGCACCATCGGCGCGATCCGGGGGGGCCGGCGCGCAGATCGTCGACCCTGGCGAGGCTTCGACCGGCGGCAATGCCTGGGGCGTGCAGCTTGGGGCGTTCCGGGCCAAGGGCGATGCCGAGCGTCACCTGCTTGCCACCGCGCTGATGGACGTGCCGGAGCTTGCCGGCGGGCTGCGGCGGATCGAGCCGGTGAGTGCCGAGGGGGTGACGGTGTTCCGCGCCCAGTTCGTCGGCATGAGCCGCGAGGCGGCGGTCGCCGCCTGTTCGCGGCTTGCGCGTCAGCAGGCGGAATGCGAGGCGATCGAGCCGGGAATCTGAGTTCTGCCTCTCCGGCTGCGGGCTTCAGGGGAGCGGGACGTTCACCCGCCGGGCCAGGGCGTGCGGACGGGCTTCAACATTGACTTTTCACGGAAGATGGCTATTTTTCAGGACTATGGTAGTCAGGGGTCACTCCGGCAAGTGTACGGCAGGTCGACTGCTGAACCGCTCGTTTCCCCGAGCGGCGTAGGCGCTTGCGCTGATCGCCTGCTCGGGGTCCAGTTCCAGCACTTCCAGCACTAGCACTGCCAATGTCATTCAGCGAACGGCGACGTTGCCGGAGGATCATCATGCGCAGCATCGTGGAGTTTCTGAAGTCCAGGGGTTCGGAGCCCTCCCTCGAATCGCAGCCGACCGACAGACGACCACGCGGTGACGGGAAGATCGTCGCGCTGTCGGGGCGTCGTCGCGCCAGCAGCCTCCCGCCAGCGGATAGTCCGGATGACACCGATCCCGGCCCCTCGGCGGCATAGGAAAGCTTTTGTTCGCCCGGCAGTTCACATTTTTCCGCCGGCCCATGCAGAAAGAAAACCAGATGACGCCGGCCAGCAGCCAGAGAGCGCGTGTTGCCCGAAAGGCCGCGCCGATAATTCTCGACGCCATCCAGGCGGACCAACTGGAGGCGCTGGCGAGCGGCGCCCTGCGGCGCACGCCCGAGCTTGCCGAGAGGCTGCTCGACGAGATTGCGCGGGCACGTATCGTCAACGGTACGCGCCTGCGGCCGGACGTCGTGGCGCTCGGCAGGCAGGTGGCGTTCCGGGACGAAACGACCGGGCGCGAGCACACGATCGTTCTCGTCCTGCCGCAGGATGCGGATATCGCCAAGGGCCGGGCCTCGGTCCTGACCCCGATCGGCGTCGCGCTCATCGGTCTGCGGGAAGGCGCTTCTTTCACATGGGAGACGCGCGATGGCGAGACGCGGCGGCTGACGGTGGTCAGCGTGTCGGCGACGGCCGACTGAACCAGAGGACAGGAGCCGATGTTTCTTCTTTCCGGCATTCCGGACCGTGGGGGCGCCCGAAAGGCAGATGTGGCGCCCGGAGCGTGCTCGCGATGACATGAGGTCATGTGCTCTCGCGCTCCGGGCCCAGCATCATGTTGTCGTTGCCCGTTCGGAGACCGAGAGCCATGTCTTGCCCTTCCTGTTTCCCCTCATGTTTCCATTGTGGCATCGAGTTGCCTCGATCCGCTGCTTCACGGTGCCCCCAGTGCCGCAGCAGCATCAACGCCGTCGCATCGAAGGCATTCTGCCGCACCTGCGACGCGCCCTTGCCGCGCGCGGCGGCCAGCCGTTGTCCGACCTGCCGCACCAGGTTCGCGGCACCGATGCTGCGCGCGTCCGGAGCCAGGCGGAAGCCGGAGCATGATGCGGCCCGCGGCGGCGAAAGCCGCCAGAGGAGGCCGTTATGAAGCTATGGAAGGATCTGAGGTTCCTGGGATGGCCGGCCGTGCTCACCGCCATCGCCCTCGCACTGACGGCCTTCTATCCCGCCATTCAGCACATCCTGGGGTTTGATGGCTATGGCGACAACCTGCGTCTCGCGATAGGCGGCCTGAGCATTTTCGCGATTGCATGGCTGCTGGCGCGACTGGTCGAGATCGGCCTCGGGCGCAGGGCGAAGCGGAGCCGGCCGGTGCCGCGACTGCACATGCAGTTGATAAAGACGGCGCTTTTCGTCGTCGCCTTCATTTCTACCGTGATGCTTTTCCTCGGTCAGGGATGGACGGGCGCCCTCGCGAGTTCGGGCTTGCTGATCGCGCTGATGGGGTTCGCGATCCGCAACGTCGTGGCGGACACCCTGTCCGGTATCGCGCTCGGGCTCGAAGCGCCCTTCCGCATCGGCGACTGGGTCGAGATCGAGAACGTGGCCCGCGGCCGCGTGATCGATATCGGCTGGCGCACGACGCGGCTCATGACGCGGGATTCGACCTACATGATCCTGCCGAACAGCCAGATCGCGCGCCAGCGGCTGACGAACTACAGCGCGCCGCGGCGGGAATACCGGACGCAGGTCGAGATCACGCTCGATCATGGCGTGCCGGTGGCGGCTGCGCGATCGATGCTCCTCGAGGTGATGCGGGGCGCGCGATCCATTCTCAAGGATCCGGCACCGGATGTGCGGGTGCTGACCTACGGCTCCGATGGAATCCACTACGCGCTGCGGTACTGGGTACCACGTTTCGACCGTGATCTGGATTGCCGGGACGAGATCCTGCAGGGCGTCGATCAGGCGATGCGGGACCGCGGGATCGCGCCGCCGCGTCGGCGGATCGAGATCGCCGGCGCGCTGCCCCGTGACGCCGCCGGAGCATGCGTCTGCCATCAGGAGGATGCGGCGGGCGGGCGCCTCCCCGAGCCGGTCGTCTGAACGGGTTCGGCGCGGTGCGGCTCCGGCGCGGCGGCGTGAAGCCCTCAGCCGGTGGAGCCCTCAGCCGTAGGGGCAGGCGAGGAGTTGCGCCTGGTAGCGGTTCGCCCAGTTCTGCACGTCGCGTGCGACCGGCGGCAGCCAGCCCTTGCGGGCATGATTGCCCCGGGCGAAGCCGGTATGGCCCTCGTGATAGGCGAGGTACTGGTTGTAGGCGTCGTGGACGGAGACGCCGTTCCGCCGCTGCGTCGTCGTCATGTACCAGCCGATGAAATCGGAGGCATCGGCGAAACTCGTGCGCTTGGCGCGGCGCCGGCCGGTCTCGCGCTGGTACCATTCCCAGGTTCCATCGATCGCCTGCGCGTAGCCGTAGGCGGAGGAGCGCGGCACCTCCCGCGTGAAGAAGATGAAACTCCGCTCCCGCTTCGTCGGCCGGGCATCGCCGACGAAACTTGATTCGCGGGAGATGGTGGCAAGCTGGATGTGGACAGGCACGCCCCATTTCGCTTCGGTCTGGCGCATGGCCTTGAACCAGTGCGGGCGTTCCGCCTTCATCCGGCAGGCATCCACGACCGTGCTCGGTGGTCTTTCGACGCCCGAACTGCACGAAGCCGCCGCGACTAGCGCGGCGAGAAGGAGCCACCTCCGCATGATGTCCTGCCCACTGTCTCTGCCTGTTCGCTCTGCCGGTCGGCGCCTTGTTTGTCGGCGCTCGCGGTGCAGTCTGCCAAAGAACCCGGTCGTCTGGCAAGCAGAAGCGCAGGCGTGGCGTGCAGGCAGGGGGCATGTCCGGGTGGAGCTGTGCTTGGCCCGTGGTGCCGTTTACCATGCGCCGTCCCGGTTTTTCCCGGCTTGTGGACAGGGGGTCGACCGGCCTATATGCAGGGGAATGATGAGACGTTCGCCAGGCACCACTGCCATGATGAAGAGCAAGGCCAAGTTCGCGCTCGGCGAGGTCGTGCGGCACCGGGTCCATCCCTTTCGTGGCGTGGTCTTCGACGTGGACCCCACCTTCAGCAATACCGAGGAATGGTGGCTGTCGATCCCCGAGGAGAACCGGCCGCCCAAGGACCAGCCCTTCTACCATCTCCTCGCGGAGAACGAGACTTCCTATTATGTCGCCTACGTGTCCGAGCAGAACCTCGAGCGTGATGATTCGGGCGAGCCGGTGGATCATCCGGACGTGGCCGAGATGTTCGGTGATTTCTGCGACGAGGGCCGTTACGATATCGGCGGGCATCTGCACTGAAGGGATTCCCACGCAGGAAACCTTCAAGCCCTTGATTCTGAACCGTAGGCAAAACCTGCCTGTTCGTTAATCCCGCTGCCCGACACCAGGATGCGTCCACGGTGTCAATCCGTGGCATTTGCCGATTTCCTCCGGGGAGGGCGGGAACGTCCGGGATATCTGCCCCTGAAGGGGCTCCCGCCGAGAGACCATCGTGGGTATCCCCCGCCGCCTGTGATGGCGTGTGAGCTTCAGCGAGGGCGGGAGAGCCGTCACGCCATCCGGATCGAAAAGCGTGGCATCAGTGCAGTGGGCCGGATGTGTCCGGGAGCCGGTCAGTTGTCATCCGGGCCGGGCAGGGCATCGAGGGCCGTGAGGAAGTCGCGGCGCCAGCGGGCGATGTTGCCTTCGGTGACGGCGCGGTTGAGCTCCTGCCAGCGCTCGCGCCGCTCCTCGAGCGGCATGGTGAGGCCGCGGTGAATCGCCTCGGCCATCGCGGGAATGTCGTAGGGGTTGACGATGAGGGCTTCGGGAAGCTGCTCGGCGGCGCCCGCGAACTCGGAAAGCACGAGCACGCCCGGATCCTCCGGGTCCTGCGCCGCGACGTATTCCTTGGCGACGAGATTCATGCCGTCGTAGAGCGGCGTGACGAGCCCGACGCGCGCCTTGCGGTAGAGCCCGGCGAGGGTCTCGCGCGGGTAGCCGCGCGCGAGATAGCGGATCGGCGTCCAGTCGAGGTCGGAATAGCTGGAGTTGATGCTGCCGGAGAGCCGGTCGAGCTCCTCGCGAAGCTCCTGATAGGCGTGGACGTTCACGCGTGAAGGAGGCGCAATCTGGACGAAGGTGACGTGACCGCGCAGATCCGGGTGCTCGTCGAGGAGGCTGCCGAAGGCCTGGATGCGTTGCAGGAGGCCCTTGGAATAGTCCATCCGGTCGACGCCGAGGACGAGGGCGCGGCCCGCGAGCATCCGGGCGAGGCGATCGGCATCGTTGCGGCCGCTCTCGGACGTGGCGAAGGCGACGATCTCCGCCGGGTCGATGCCGATCGGGAAGGCGCGGGCCTCGATCGTGCGGTCGAAAACCTCGAGCCTGCCGTCGCCGAGGTCGTGCGCGCCGTGATGCTCGACCATGTAGCGGGTGAAGTTGCGGGTATCGCGCTCGGTCTGGAAGCCGAGCAGGTCGAAATCCGCGAGGCCGCGCGCCAGCCGATGGTGCTGCGGCAGCGCGGTGAAGACCTCCGGCGCCGGGAAGGGAATGTGGAGGAAGTAGCCGATCCGCCCGCGCCAGCCGGCGTTGCGGAGCTCCTGGCCGAGAAGAAAGAAGTGGTAGTCGTGCACCCAGACCCGGTCGCCGGGCTTGAGCAGGCTGTGGAGAAGCCCGCCGAACCGGCGGTTGACCTGGGCGTAGGTCTCGAAAGCCTCGTCGTCGAAACGGGCGAGGTCGATCCGGTAATGGCAGACCGGCCAGAGCGAGCGGTTGGCATAGCCGAGATAATAGCCCTCGTGTTCGCGCTCGCTCAGATCCGCAAGAGCGAAGTCGGTGTCGCCTTCGGTGACGAGGCGGACGCCGCGGTTCTCGCTTTCGTGGGTTTCGCCCGACCAGCCGAACCACAGGCCACCGCCGCGCTCGGCAAGCGCCTCCGAGAGAGCGACGGCAAGGCCGCCGGAACTGGCGTCGCCCGGAGCGGCGGTGCGGTTGGAGGCGATGACGAGCCGTCCCATATGTTGAAATCCTCGGATTCGGAGGTAAGGCGTGGGGAAATCCGTGCTCGGGGCTGTCTCGTCATGGTTGACGCTTCGCCGGGGGAGCGTCAAGGCTCGCATGACCAAAGCAGGAGGTCCGGGTGCGGGTATTCGTGCTGACCGGGGCGGGGATCTCCGCCGAGAGCGGGCTCGGGACGTTCCGGGACCGGGGCGGGATCTGGGAACGATTCGATCCGATGAAGCTCGCGACACCCGAGGCCTTCGCGGCCGATCCGAAGCAGGTGCATGCATTCTACAACCTGCGTCGGCGGGATCTCCTCGACGCCGCGCCGAATGCCGGCCACCATGCGCTTGCCCGGCTCGAGACCGAACTCGCGGCGGCGGGTGGCGGGCTTTATCTCTGCACGCAGAACATCGACGATCTGCACGAGCGGGCGGGGACGAAGGCGGTGCACCACATGCATGGCGAGCTTCTGAAGGCGCGCTGCACCGGCTGCGCCGCGATACGGGAGTGGCGTAGGGATCTGGAGGTCACGATCGCCTGCCCTTCCTGCGGGCGGCGGGGAGGGATGCGCCCGGATGTGGTCTGGTTTGGCGAGATGCCGGTCGGAATCGACGCGGCGGCAGCGGCGATCGAGGCGAGCGACCTCTTCGTCGCCATCGGCACGTCGGGTTCGGTCTATCCGGCGGCCGGGTTCGTCGACATCGCCCGGGAAGCGGGTGTCCGGACGGCGGAGCTGAACCTCGAACCTTCCGACAACGCCTGGGCTTTCGACGAGCGCCGCTACGGAACGGCGGGGAAGATCGTGCCGGAATTCGTGGAATCGCTGCTCGACCGCGGCTGAGGGCCGGACAGGCGCGGAACGGGAGGCGCCACCGCGCCTTGGGGAGAGGGGCGGTTTCAGGCCTCGGCCGCCTCGAGTTCATCGATGAACCGGCCGATGAGCGCGAGGCCCTTGTCCCAGAACGCGGGGTCGCTCGCATCGAGGCCGAAGGGCGCGAGCAGCTCCTTGTGATGCAGGGAGCCGCCGGCGCGGAGCATGGCGAAATACTTGTCCGCGAAACCGGGATCGCCCTCCTCGTAGACGGCGTAGAGCGAGTTCACGAGGCAGTCCCCGAAGGCATAGGCATAGACGTAGAAGGGCGAGTGGATGAAATGCGGGA
>CAYMOD010000091.1:0-7719 GCA_964391945.1 uncultured Rhodobacterales bacterium
CATCGTCAAGCTGCCGGCCCTTCGGGGTGCGCCGGCCCTTGCCGCGTCCGGATTTCCAGACGCCCTTCCGCTCGTCCAGCGCCATGCCATTCCCCTCCACGTCATGCGTCGCAACCCTATCGTCTTTGGCCAATCCTATCAGCGACGAAAGGTCAAGTTTTTCTTATACCATGGTCGCGGTGGCGCGAGCGAAACGCCGATCCGGCAGGTCGCGGCGAGGGCGAATGCCGAGGTTCCAGATCCTCTCGTGGAACCTCATCAACTTCCGGACAGGTGCCGTTTCCCTTGCCCTGCGGCCGGTTCAGATGAGTCTGCCCTGAAATACAGGGCCGGGCGGCTGCAGCGGGTCAGAGAAGCCGCCCCTGCTCCGGCTCGCTTCTTCGGCGGCGCGGCCGGGAACGCTCGCCCTCGGCCACCGCCGCGCGTCTTCCGTCCGCGAATTCGAGTTCGAGCCGCAGGGCCGGCTTCACCGCCTCCGCCCGCGTCACCACCTCCCCCGCCTCATCGCGCACCACCGCGAAGCCGCGGGCAAGCACCGCATGATAGTCGAGGCTCGCGAGCATCCGCGCCGCCGCGGTGAGTCGCTCGGCCGGCGCCGAAACCAGCCGCGCCTGCACCCGTGCAAGCCGCATCTCCCGCGCCTCCAGCCGCTCGGCCGTCCGCTCGAGCCGGGCGCGGATCGTCGCCGGCCGCAGCGCGCCGGCGGCGGTCTCGATCCGGAACCGGCGCCGGTCGAGTCCCGCCCGCAGGCTCGCCGGCCCGAATCGTCCGGCAGCGCCCGTGCTCGCTGCCGCCCGGCTCGAACGGACCAGCGTCTTCAGTGCCTGCGGCAATCGGAGCCCGCAGGCATCGAGTGCCTGCTGCCGCATCTCCACGAGCGCCTCCGGCCGCGGCAGGCCGCGCGCGAGGTCGCGCAGCCGCTGCCCGCGCTGGCCGAGGCCGCGCACCATGCACCGCGTGCGCCGCTCCTCGAGCGAGGCGACCGCCGCCAGCAGTTCGAGCCGCACCGGCACCGCCATCTCGGCGGCCGCCGTCGGCGTCGGCGCGCGGCGGTCGGCGGCAAGATCGATGAGCGTCGTGTCGGTCTCGTGGCCTACGGCCGAGATCAGCGGGATCGCGCTCTCCGCCGCGGCCCGCACCACGATCTCCTCGTTGAAACCCCAGAGATCCTCGATACTGCCGCCGCCCCGCGCGACGATCAGCAGGTCGGGCCGCGGCACCTTCCCGCCCGGCGCAAGCGCATTAAACCCCCGGATCGCCGCCGCGACCTCGGAAGCGCATTTCTCCCCCTGCACCGTCACCGGCCAGACCAGCACCCGGCGCGGGAACCGGTCGGCGAGCCGGTGGAGGATGTCGCGGATCACCGCTCCCGAAGGCGAGGTGACGACGCCGATCACCTCGGGCAGGAACGGCAGCGGCCGCTTGCGCGCGACCTCGAACAGCCCCTCCGCCGCCAGCGCCGCCTTGCGCTTCTCGAGCATCGCCATCAGCGCGCCCACCCCCGCGGGCGCGAGATCCTCGATGACCATCTGGTATTTGGAAGCGCCGGGGAAGGTGGTGAGCCTGCCGGTCGCCACCACTTCCATCCCCTCCTCGGGCACGACCGCGAGCCGGCGCGCCGTCGCCTTCCAGATCACGCCGGCAAGACAGGCGCGCTCGTCCTTCAGGTCGAGGTAGAGATGCCCCGAGGCCGGCCGCGACACCCGGCCGAGTTCGCCCCGGACCCGCACCCGGCCGAACTCGCCCTCGATCACGCGCTTCACCGCGCCCGAGATCTCCGATACGCTGAATTCCGGCGCGTTGCTCTGCACGGATTCGACGAGTTCCATTGCGCCTCCTTGCGGGTTGCGGGGGCGGAGCCTAGAACGCCCGCGACACAAGGTGAAGGGAGCGACCGCGATGAACATCCTCATCCTCGGCGGCGGCGGTCGCGAGCACGCGATTGCCTGGGCGGTGGCGCAGAACCCGAAATGCGACCGCCTCTTCGCGGCACCCGGCAATGCCGGGATCGCCGCGCTCGCCACGATCGTCCCCGATCTCGACATCCTCGACGGCGATGCCGTCGCCGCCTTCTGCGCCGACACCGATATCGGCTTCGTGATCATCGGCCCCGAAGCGCCGCTCGCCGCGGGCGTCGCCGACCGGCTGCGCGCGGCGGGGATCGCGACCCTCGGCCCCTCCGCCGCCGCCGCCCGGCTCGAAGCCTCCAAGGCCTTCACCAAGGAGATCTGCGCCGCCGCCGGCGTGCCGACCGCCGCCTGGCAGGTTTTCGACGACCCGCAGGCCGCGCGCGCTTATGTCCGCGAGCAGGGCGCACCCATCGTCGTCAAGGCGGACGGCCTCGCCGCCGGCAAGGGCGTCGTGGTCGCCGAGAGCGTCGACATGGCCCTCGCCGCGATCGACGCCGCCTTCCTGATCGACGGCAGCAGGGTGGTGATCGAGGAATTCATGGAGGGCGAGGAGGCGAGCTTCTTCGTCCTCGTCGATGGCGAGACCATCCTCCCCCTCGGTACCGCCCAGGACTACAAACGCGTCTTCGACGGCGATCTCGGGCCGAACACCGGCGGCATGGGCGCCTTCTCGCCCGCTCCGGTGCTGACGCCCGACCTTGCCGAGCGGACCCTCGCCGGGATCGTCCGTCCGACGCTGGCCGAAATGGCGCGCCGCGGCACCCCTTATCAGGGCATCCTCTATGCCGGGCTGATGATCGACTCCAGGGGCCCGCGCCTCGTCGAGTACAACGTCCGTCTTGGCGATCCGGAGGCGCAGGTGATCGCGCTCAGGCTCGGCGCCCAGCTTCTCGACGCCTTCCTCGCCTGCGCCGAGGGGCAGCTTGCCGAGGCACGGCTGAACTGGGCCGAGGACCACGCGCTCACGGTGGTGATGGCCGCGCGCGGCTATCCCCGGGAACACGCCAGCGGCGAGTCGCTCACCTTGCCCGTGCCCGACGATCCACGCGCCGTGATCTTCCACGCCGGCACCAGGCGCGACGGCGAAGGCAGGCTCGTGACCGCCGGTGGCCGGGTCCTCGCCGTGACCGCCCGCGCCGGATCTCTCCGGGAGGCGCGCGCCCTCGCCTATGCCACGGTCGCCGGCGTCGAATGGCCGGGGGCCCACTTCCGGCGCGACATCGGAAAACACGTCCTCGCCACTCCCGATTGAGAAATGACGACGGCCGCCGCGACGCGATTGACGCTGCCGACGCCTGGGCGCTAGAGAAGGCGCAAGGCCTATGGCTCAAAGGCCCCGTAGCTCAGAGGATAGAGCAACCGCCTCCTAAGCGGTAGGTCGAAGGTTCAACTCCTTCCGGGGTCGCCACGAGTTCATGCCCGCGATCGGAACTCCTCCGCCGATGCCGGAGTTTTGCATTGGCAGTATATCGAGCCCTGCGGTATGAGGCCCCGACAACAATGCTTTGCATGGCAGTATGAGGATTACGGGTAATGACGCGTAAACTTGTCGCAGCAGTTCTCTGCGCCTCCGCCCTCGGGCTCGGCGCCTGCACCAATCCCGATGGCACGCGGGACAACCGGATGACCGGCGCGACCGCTGGCGCCGTCGGCGGTGCGCTCGTCGGATCCGCGGTCCGCGGCGACAGCCGGGGCGCGCTCGGCGGCGCCCTGATCGGTGGTGCCGCCGGCGGGCTGATCGGCAACCAGCAGGACCAGCAACAGGCCCAGCAGCAGGTCTACCGCCAGCCGGTCTACCAGCAGCCGGTCTACCAGCAGCCGCGTACCTGGTGATTCCTCGCTCCGCCGGCCGCGTGCCTCATTCGCGCGCGGGCGGCGGAGCCGGAGCATGACGAGGATCGAGGCCATGGACCTCAAGGTTTTCGCCCTTCTCGCCCCCGCTGCCTTCGGTCTTGCAGCCTGCACGGATGCCTATGGCAACCCCGACAACCGCTCGACGAGCGCGATCATCGGCGCCGGCGGCGGCGCCATGATCGGACAGGCAATCGGGGGTGATACGAAATCGACGCTGATCGGCACCGCGGGTGGCGCCGCACTCGGTGCGCTCGCCGGCCAGGACCAGGACGCGCAGCATCGCGCCCAGCAGCGCCGCGTGGTGCAGCAGCCCGTATACCGTTATTGACGAGTTCCAGGCTTGCGGACCGCTCCCGTTGGAACCGGCCGTGCCCTGCGAGGGAGGAATGACCGAATGAACCGTATCTGTCTTAGCGTCGCGACATTTGCCGCCGTGCTCGGCCTCGCGGCCTGCACCACGCCGCAGGGCACGCCCGATCGCACCGCCACCGGCGCGCTCGGCGGGGCCGCGGCCGGCGCAGCACTGGGCCAGTTGATCGGTGGTGACAGCCGCGGCACCCTGATCGGCGCCGCAGCCGGTGCGGCCGCGGGCGGATTCGCGGGCCGCCACCTCGATCGCCAGGCGGCCGAACTCGAGGCCGAGCTCGCCGGCACCGGCGCCGGCGTGACCAACACCGGCAACGAGATCATCGTCAACCTGCCCGAGGCGATCACCTTCGCCTTCAACAGCGCCGAGCTGAGGCCGCAACTGCGCCAGTCGCTCTTCGGCGTCGCGCAGAACCTGCAGGCCTATCCGAACTCCGACGTCTTCGTCATCGGCCACACCGACAACATCGGCACGCGGAGCGCCAATCAGGCCGTTTCCGAGCGTCGCGCACAGGCAGTGGCCAACGTGCTGCTGCAAGGGGGCGTGCCGTCCTGGCGGATCCAGACAATCGGCCGGGCCTTCGATCAGCCGATCGCGTCGAACGACACCGCCCAGGGCAGAGCCATGAACCGCCGCGTCGAGATCGTCATCCGGCCGCGCCCGGGCGCCTGACACGAACGGCGACCAGAAGCCTCGAAGGGGTCCTGCCATCGGCCAGGACCCCTTCCCTCTTGTGCCGGTCCGCGCCCGAATGCGCGGGAACCGCTACCCGCCGATCCCGGCCCGGACGTGCCCGAAATGCCGTAACCGGCACGTCACGAGCCTTGCATCAGGATCTGGGCAGGTTTTACCCACGGTTCAAGATCAAGGGCCTGGGTGGGGTTTCCCGCATGGGCCTCTACGCCAGTCCGCCCGGCATACCCGACAGTGGCTCCTGTCCGCGGGGCGACGCTTGCGCCACCCGCTTCCGCCACCTACGAGGGGCCATGCTCGCTGTTCTCGCCAATTCCTGGGCCCTGCTCCTCGGCATCCTCCTGCTCCTGATCGGCAATGGCCTTCAGGGCACGCTGCTTGGCATCCGGGGCGCGATCGAGGGGTTCGACGCCGCGACGATGGCGCTGGTGATGAGCGCCTATTACCTCGGCTTCCTCGCCGGCTCCCGGTACGCAGGCACCCTGATCGGCCGCGTCGGCCACGTCCGGGTCTTCGCGGCGCTCGCCTCGCTGGTCTCGGCCGCCTTCATCCTCTACGGGGCCTCGCCCCACCCGGTCTCCTGGATCCTGATGCGGCTCCTCGTCGGCTTCTGCTTCGCCGGGATCTATGTCGTCGCCGAGAGCTGGCTCAACCAGAGCGCCACCAACGAGACCCGCGGCCAAGCCCTGTCGCTCTACATGATCACCCAATCGGCCGGCATCATTTCTGCGCAGGCCTTCCTCAACGTCGCCGATCCCGCGGGTTACGACCTCTTCATCCTGATGTCGGTGCTGGTCTCGATCTCCTTCCTGCCGATCCTGCTGTCGCAAGCCCGCGCGCCGCGGTTCCAGACCGCGCGGCGGATGGCGCTCGTCCAGCTCTACCGCATCTCGCCGCTCGGCTGCGTCGGCATGATGCTGCTCGGCGGCATCATCTCCGCCACCTTCGGCATGGCCGCCGTCTTCGGCACCGAGAAAGGTCTCTCGGTCGCCGAGATCTCGATCTTCGTCGGCGCGATCTATATCGGCGCGCTCGTGCTCCAGTACCCGATCGGCCACATCTCGGATCACATGGACCGCCGCGTGCTCATCATCGGCCTCACCGCGTTCGGAGCCGTGCTCACCCTGGGAGGCGTCTTCTCGGGATCGAACATCCCCGTGCTGACGCTGGTCGCCTTCGGGATCGGCGGCATCTCGAACCCGCTCTATTCGCTGCTCATCGCCCACACGAACGACTTCCTCGACCACGCGGACATGACGGCAGCCTCCGGCGGGCTTCTCTTCCTCAACGGGCTCGGCGCCATCACCGGGCCGCTGGTGATCGGCTGGCTGATGACCGCCTACGGGGCGGACGCCTTCTTCGTCTTCATCGCCGTGCTCTTCGCGCTGATCGCGCTTTACGGGATCTGGCGCTCCACCCGCCGCGCCGCGCCATCGGTCGAGGCCACCGCCTCCTACGCACCGGTGCTGCCGACTACCTCGCCCGTCGCACTCGAACTCGCCCAGGGAGTCGCGATCGACCGCGCCACGGCCGCCGACACCGATATCGACAGGGAACGCGAACTCAGCGAGCAGGACTCCTGACCCGCCGCCAGAGGAGGAGGTCCATTTGTCCATGACTTCGAATTCATCTTGCACCGGCGCTACCGAGCTGCCGAACTGGCGGAGGACGGCATGCGTGCCATCACTGAATTCGTAGAGGCGCAGTGATGGCCCGCTGCATCCTGATCCGGGGCGCCGAAACCCTCGTCACGATGGACGGAGGGCGCCGCGAGATCGCGGGCGGCGATGTCCTGATCGAGGACGGGATGATCGCTGCAATCGGCACCGGTCTTTCCCGTGACGGCGCCGAGGTGGTCGAGGCGGGAGGCTGCGTCGTCACGCCCGGCCTCATCAACACGCATCACCACCTCTTCCAGATCCTGACGCGCGCTGTCCCCGCCGCTCAGGACGCGACGCTCTTCGGCTGGCTGCGCACGCTCTATCCGATCTGGGCACGGCTGGAGCCCGGGGACATCCGCCTCTCCACCCGGATCGGCCTCGCCGAACTCGCCCTCTCGGGCTGCACCTGCTCCTCGGATCACCTCTATCTCTTTCCGAACGGAGCGCGGCTCGACGACAGCATCGAGGCCGCAACGGAGATCGGCATCCGCTTCCACGCTACCCGGGGCGCGCTGTCGATCGGCGAAAGCAGGGGCGGCCTGCCGCCCGATGCCCTCGTCGAGGACGAGGCCGCGATCCTCAGGGACAGCGAACGGCTGATCGCCGCCTTCCACGACCCCGGCCCCGGCGCGATGGTGCAGATCGCGCTCGCGCCCTGCTCGCCCTTCTCGGTCAGCCGCGAGCTGATGCGCGACGCCGCGATCCTTGCGCGCGAGAAAGGCGTGCGGCTCCACACGCATCTCGCGGAGAACGACGAGGACATCGCCTATTCGCTCGAGAACTTCGGGATGCTGCCGGGCGACTATGCCGAAAGCCTCGGCTGGACCGGCGATGACGTCTGGCACGCGCATTGCGTGAAGCTGTCGCCGGGCGAGATCGACCTTCTCGCCCGCACCGGCACCGGGGTGGCGCACTGCCCCTCCTCCAACGCCCGCCTCGCGAGCGGCATCGCACCGGTGCGGGCGATGCGCGATGCCGGCGTGCCGGTAGGACTCGGCGTCGATGGCTCGGCCTCGAACGACTCGAGCCATCTCGGGCTCGAGGCGCGGCAGGCGATGCTGGTCGCGCGGCTGAAGGACGGCCCGGCCGCCATGAGCGCACGCGAGGCGCTGGAAATCGCGACTCTCGGCGGAGCACGGGTGCTCGGACGCCCGGATCTCGGCTCGCTGGAGCCGGGCAAGCTCGCTGATCTCGTGCTCTGGGACGTCTCGGATCTCTCCGCCGCCGGTCAGTG
>CAYMOD010000092.1:0-7716 GCA_964391945.1 uncultured Rhodobacterales bacterium
GGGTCGCGCCATTCGCGTATGGGAGGCGGCGCATGGCGTATGTCATCGTGATGGCAACGAGAAGGGCGGCTCCGGCAAGTCCACGACCCCCCTGCATCTCATCACCGCGCTCGTCCGTTCCGGCCACCGTGTCCTCGTGCATGACCTCGACCTGCGCCAGCAGAGCCTGTCCCGCTACCTCGGGCAACCGCGAAGATTACATGCGGCGCAAGGGGATCACCCTGCCGATGCCGCGCCGGGTCGCGACCGCCGCGTCCGACCTCGACAGCAAGGCTGAAGGCGAGGCCGAGGAGTGCACCCGGTTCGAGGCCGCGCTCGCGGACCTGAAGAGCGACTGCGCCCATGTCGTCATCGACTGCCCAGGCTCCCATTCCTCCTATGCCCGCCTCGCCCATGCCAGCGCCGACACGCTCATCACGCCGCTGAACGACAGTCTGGTCGATCTTGACCTGCTCGCCCGTCTCGATCCGGCCACCGGACGGATCAAGGGGCCCTCGATCTATTCCGAGATGGTCTGGAAGGCCCGCCAGGCCCGCGCCGCAGCTGGCAAGATCCCGACCGACTGGGTCGTGCTCAGGAACCGGATGTCGACGCTTGACGCGCGGAACAAGCGCCGCGTCGCCAGGGCGCTTGCCGAATTCGCACCTCGTATCGGCTTCCGCCTCCTGTCCGGCTTCTCCGGGCGTATCGTCTTCCGCGAGATGTTCCTCTCCGGTCTCACCCTTCTCGACCTCAAGGAAACCGACGCGCAGACGATGACGATGTCGAACATCGGCCGCCAAGAGGTCCGCGAACTCGTCAAGGCGCTGAACCTCGGCGAAGGCGGCGACGCGGCGACCTTCCGCACCATGAGCGAAGTCCGACCCTCGGAGCACCGGAGACTCGGGATTGCCGCTGCATGACGCGCATGGATCAACACTTGGGCAGGTTTTATTCACGCTTCTAAATCAATTGGTCTGCTGGGGTTTCCCGCGTGGGCGCCTGTGGCCCACGATGCGGCCTAGCCGATTTCGCCCCCTCAGAACCGGTTGAGCGGCAGCTTCAGGTAATGCCGCCCATCGCTCTCCGCGGGCGGCAGGCGGCCGCCCCGCAGGTTGATCTGCAGCGCCGCGAGCATACGCCCCGGCAGCGCGAGGGTCCGGTCCCGCTCGGTGCGCCGCGCGATCCACGCCTCGCGCGCCGTCCCCTCCCGGACGTGGATATTCCCCGCCCTGTGCTCGACTACCGTCGCCTCCCACATCGGCTCGTCCCGGCCCTCCGCCCCGTAATCATGCCCGACGAAGAGCCGCGTGTTCTCCGGCAGCGCGAGGATCGCCTGGATCGAATTCCAGAGTTCGGCGGCGGTGCCCCCGGGGAAGTCCGCGCGCGAGGTCCCGGCATCCGGATACATCAGCGTGTCATGCACGAAGGCCGCATCCCCGCAGACATAGGTGATCGAACCGAGGGTATGGCCGGGCGACAGCATCACCCGCGTCTCGAGTTCGCCGATCCGGAACGTCTCGCCGTCTGCGAACAGGCGGGCGAAATCCCGATCCGGATCGAAGGTCTCCGGCAGGTGATAGATCCCCGCCCAGAGCGCCGCGATCTCGCGCACCCGCTCCCCGATCGCGTTTGGTGCACCGGTGCGCTTCCCGAGCTCCGCGGAAGCCATCAGGTGGTCGGCATGAGGATGGGTATCGAGCACCCACTCGACCTCGAGCCCGTGCTCCCCCACGAGCCTGAGCACCTGCTCGATGCTGCCGGTTTCGGTGCGGCAATGTCTGGGATCGAAGTTCCAGACCACATCGATCAGCGCGGCCTTCCTGCTCACCGGATCGGCACAGATGTACTGGATCGAGCCGGTGTCAGGTTCGTAGATGCCCCAGACATCGGGACTCCCCGCTCCGGTCGATGGCGAGAAGCGGACCACACGCTGTTCGAAGCTGGAATCGTTCATCGATGCCTCCTTCTGGCGAGAGGCAGGACCGCGACGCCTGCACGGACGACCTCCGATACGGGGGCGCTCGACGATATCACGGATCACGCGCTGGACGAGACCTGAGCGCCCTCGCTTCGAGCCCGCAGCGGGTCTGGAGACCTGCTCCCAAGTCAGCCCTTGCAGAGATCCGCCACCACTTCCGGCACGCCGGCGGCGATCCGGCCGCGCCAGAAACGCAGGTCCTCCTCGCCGGCGGCGCCGCGTCCGGGCAGGAAACCCTCGAACGGAATCCAGCCGCCGCCGGAGGAGACCCGGATCGTCACGCCCGCAGCCTGGAGGAGCGGGATGCCGCCCGCCACGTCCCAGACGTTCGGCGATTCGAGGCGCAGGCCCGCGAGGAGCCCGGCCGCGGCGAAGGCGCATTCCACCGCCGCCGAGCCGCTGCGGCGCGGATCTCCCGGCAGGTCGGCGGCGTCGAGCCCGGCGCCGAGGCCGACGAGGCGCCGGCGCACCTGCGGGTTCGGCCGCGGCTCGAAACTCTCCGAGTCGAAGGAGAGCCGCCCGCCCGCGCGCGCGTGGTAGACGCCGGCCCGGAGCGCGTGGCTCGTCGAGCACCAGACCGCGCCCACCACCGGCCGGCCGCGGTGGAGCACACCGATCGAGGCGGCAAAGAGCGGATAGCCATTGATGAAGTTCGTCGTCCCGTCGATCGGATCGACCGCCCAGACCACGTCGTGATCGCGGCCGGGGCGCTCCTCGCTCTCCTCTCCGAGGACGTCGTGGCCGGGGAAGAGCTCCGCCACCTTCTCGCGGATCATGCCTTCGACGTCGTGATCCACCTCCGAGACCGGATCGCGCAGGCTGACGTCGCCCCGGCCGTCCTCCTTGTAGCGCACCGCGAGGGTCCGGCCGAAGGCGGTGCTGATCCGCGCGCCGGCGAGGCTTGCAAGTTCCACCGCCTCACGCTCGATGGTGACGAGATCGTCTTCCGAAAGCTCGCTCATCAATCCGTCTCCTCCTTCGGCACGACGACGCGGAGCGGCTCCGGCGCGATGCGCAAACTCACCCGCACGAGCCCGTCCGGGGGATCGAGGAAATCGTCGTCGATGCGGAGCGCGCCGCTCGTCCATTCGAATGTCGCCCGTCTCGCCATGCGGGCCTCGATCCCCGGGGCGGGCCGGCGCCGCTCGCCCTCCAGCCATGCCGCGAAATCGTCACGCCCCTCGGCGCGCAGAAGCACGATGGTGAGGAGGCCGTCGTCCGGCCAGCCCGCGGGACCGAGCGGCAGTTGCGGCCCGACCTCCGGCATGTTCAGGAATTCAGCGAGGAGGAGGCCGTCCGGGATGATGTCCCCGTCGATCTCGATCCGCCAGTTACCAAGCTCGGAGACCCGCACGAAACGCTGCGGCGCCACCTCGCCGAACTGCTCCTTGCCCTCGCGATCATCGTCGAGCGCATCGCCCACCGCGACCAGCGAGGCGAAGGCGCCAAGGCCCACGCCCTCGATGAAGATGCGCTCGCCCCATGGCCCTTCGGCGATGCCGATGTCGAGTTCGCGCTCCGGCGCCGTTCCGCAGGCCCGTGCCACCCTCTCCGGCGGATGGCGAAGGCCGAGGCAGCGGGTGATGTTGTTCGCGGTGCCGAGGGGCACGAAGGCGAAAGGCCGGTCGATGGGCGCGAGGGCGCGCACCACCTTGCCGATGGTGCCGTCGCCGCCTGCGGCGACGATGATTTCGGCCTCCTCGGCCTCATCGCGCGCGATCTCGTCCTGTTTCGTATTCCGATAGGTGACATGATGGCCCGCGGCCTCGAAACACCCGGTCAGGTCTTCGGCCGAATGATCCCCGGAGCCTGATCCCGGGTTGTGGAGAAGAAGCACACGCATGCCCCACAACCGCGGCCGGGCTCTCGCGTTCCATCGGCGGTCGCGGCCATGACGCTATTCCGCCGATGCCCCGATCAGCCGGCGCGCCGCCACGGCGAAGTCGCGCCGCGAATCGCTCCGGGTGTAGAACATGTGCCCGCCCCGGAAGGCGTCGCGCGTCACCCGGCCACCGAAATCCGGGAGCTGGCGCAGGAGGAGTTCGCTCGCGAAATAGGGGGTGACGAGGTCGGACGTGCCGTGGACGACGAGGACCCGGAACCGCTCGTCGAGGGCGAGCACCCGGGCAAGCGCGCTCAGCGCCTCCGGTTGGGAAAGGCCCTCCCCCCAGTTCCAGGCACGGTTGACCCCGCGATCGAGGAGGCTGTAGCGCCGCTCCGGCAGCCAGTCGAGCGTGTCGCGGTAATGGGCGAGCATCGCCGAGGTGAGCGGCGCCGTCATCGCGTCGAGCACCGGGTCGGCGGCGCGCCCGTACGGCCGCGCGGGCCGGGGAGCGGGGCTGGTGATCGCCCCGTCGTAGACGCTGGCAAGCCGCCCCTCCGCCTCGTGGAGGGCGCGGGCGAAACCCTCGGCATCGAAGCGGCCGGCGTGATCCTCGACCCGGTCGAGCGGAAGGCCAGTGAGATCCGCGACCCGGGCGACGATCCGCTCATGCGCTTCCGCGTCATCGTAGCCGCGGAGGAAATCGGTCACGAACTCGCCTGCGGCGTAGGTTTCCGCCGCCCTCAACGCCGTGCGGTCGTAGGCGTCCTCGCGCTCCATCGCCACCGCCGCCAGCGAGGGCAGGAGCACCATCACCGGCAGCGGGTTGTGGTCGGGTTGCTGCCACCAGCCGAAATCGAGCACCGGCGAGAGGAGGATCGCGCCATCGAGGCCGATCCCGTGTTCGGTCTGGAGCGCTTCGGCGAGGAGCGGGCCGCGGAACCCGCCGTAACTCTCGCCGAGGAAGAATTTCGGCGACGCGAGGCGGCCGTTTTCGGTGAGCCAGCGCATGACGAACCGCGCCAGCGCCTCGATGTCGCCGTCGATCGAGAGATAGCGGTTGCGGAGCCGGTCGTCAGGCTCGACCAGACGGCTGAAGCCGGTGCCGGCCGGATCGACGAAGACGAGGTCGGTGAAGCGGAGCCAGGTCTCCCGGTTCGGCACGAGCGCGATGTCCTGCGAAGGCGAGATCGTCGCTCCCTCCATCGGCAGGAGCCAGGGACCGACCGCGCCGAGATGCAGATAGGCCGAGGCAGCCCCCGGACCGCCGTTGACAACGAAGGTGACCGGCCGTTCCGCGGGGTCGCCTCCCTCGCGCGTATAGGCGACGAAGACGATGTCCGCTTCCGGCCCGCCCCGATCGGTGCTGAGCGTGATGGCGCCGGCCGTCGCGGTGAAGGCGAGCCTCTCATCCCCGAGGTCGAGGGCGTGCCGGGTCGTCCGCGCCGCCGGCAGGCGTTCGCCCGCCCCCGCGATCGACTCCGTAATGCCGACCCCTATGTCCTCGACAGGCGCTTCCTCGACCGCGGGGACGGCGTGGTCGGGAAGAGGATCGGCTGGCTGCTCGGCGCCCGCCGACCAGCCGCCGAGAAGGCAGAGGAAGATGAGGAAATGATGCGGCTTCATGCTCTCTCCCGGCATTTTCGCCCAGGCTTCGCGAAATCCGTGCGGGAGGGCGAGTAACGGTTGCGTTGGATGCCGTCCATCCATGCCTCCGCGCGTAGTAGCGCAGTTTTCACCCTCACGTGCACCGAAGTCATGCACAAACGGCATGGTGGGCAGATCGCCGTCGCCTCTGGCGCCAGGCCTCCGTGCCCATAGATCGGCAGCAGAGGCAACACATTGATGAATGGGGAAAACCATGATCGGGATCCGTCTCTTGCGAGCCAGATGCCGAATGTGCAGGAGATCGAGTATCGGGCGTGCCGGCTGCGCGCGAAATTGCCTGCCTCGTGACGCGCAGTATCTGGACCGCGCTCACCCGGCGCTTCCGCGGCGAGGGACCCGGGACCATTGCGCGGGCCTGAAGCCCTTTCACACCCCATCCGCATCGTCCAGAGGGAGCACCATGAACGCGCTCCCAGACCGGCCGATCATCCGGCCGAAGCCCGGGGTCCCGGCGCGGGATGGCCGCGCCGGGACCGTGTGGGCCGTTTCCTCCCGGGTCGCCCCCCCTGCCCGCCCAGACGTCGCAGGCACGGTCGATGTGATCGGATGAGAGCGCTCCTCGACGCCAATGTCCTGATGCCGAGCGTCCTGCGCGAAATGCTGCTCGGCGCTGCCGCGGAAGGCGCGTTCGAGCCGCTCTGGTCTGCGCGCATTCTCGAAGAATGGGCCCGCGCCACCCGGCGCCTGCCTCCGGGCGCGGAAGCGATCGCCCGGGAGGAGATCGCCCTGCTGCGCGCCGCCTGGCCCGGGGCGGAGATCGCGCCCGACCCGGACCTCGAGGCGACGCTCTCGCTCCCCGACCCGAACGACCGCCACGTCCTTGCCGCCGCCATCACCGGCGGCGCCGGAATCATCGTGACGCGGAACCGGACGGATTTCCCGACGCGGACGCTCGCCCGGCACGAAATCCTCCTGCGCGAGCCTGACGGGCTCCTCTCGGAGATCCATGCCGAACGCGGTCTCGGCGCCGTCGCGGAGGGCGTGCGGAGGCGCGCAGAAACGATGAGCGGCCGGCCGCAGGCGATGCGCGCGATGCTGAAACGCGCCGGGCTGCCGCAGCTTGGCAAGACGCTCGCTGACGCCCTTCCGGGCCGCGGTCATCCGTCGGTGAAGATCGACCGCTCGAGGATGTAGCGCATGCCGCGGAGCCACGCCTCGTCGGTGTTGCTGCGGATATCGACCGCCTGTCCGCGGAGGTGATGCCCGGTCTTCACATCGCGGATGTAGAGGTTCATCGACAGGATCAGGTTCGAAACCTTCTGGACCTCACCCACCACCGCGTAATCCGCGCCGAGTTCCCGCGCCATGCGGATGTCGCAACCGTTGCAGTCGGCAGGATTGCGCACACGCGCGAGTTCCTCCGCCACAGGGGCAAGGTCGACAATGACGAGCCCTTCCGCCTCAAGCCGCTCGCGAACGTATTCGTTCACGACCTCCACCCGCGCGATCTCATCCGGGCGGGTTCCGGCGAGCTCGCCCTCGAGCGAGGTGTCAAGAAGGGTGATCCCGAAGAAGGCGACGCTGCGCTCCTCCCACATCGTCTGCGCCTGTGCGGAGGCGGAAGAGAATACCAGGGCGAGGGTGAACAGGAGACGGAAAAGCATCATCGGAGACTGCGCCCCGTTTAAAGCTGAACAAATACGACCTAGGTCGCAACCGGATACGATTATCATTCCTTATTAAGCTCTTACCAGAGGATTTTTTGCCTCCCGGCATTGACCTCGCTCGTGGAGTGTCCATCAATGTTCCGGGGAGAAAAACATGAGCATACCGATACAACGCATGCTGACGGCGGGAGCCGTGGCTCTCCTCGCGGCTGTGCCGGTCGAGGCGCAGGCTCCGGGAGGCGGCGAGCTGGCGCTGGTACCTGCGGCCGTCCTCCGTGTCGAGCCGGAGCGGCCGCAACTGCCGCTCTCGCGGCTCGACCTGCCGCCCGAGGATCTGGGGCTGGCCGGGGGTCGGCTGGCGACGGAGGACAACCGCACGACCGGCACCTTCCTCGGTCAGGACTTCACCCTCGAAGAGATGACCGTGTCGCCCGACGAGGCGGGCGCGGCGCTAGAGGAACTGACGGCATCCGGCGTCCGGTTCGTGGTGACCATGGCCGATGCCGACACGCTTCTCGCGCTCTCCGACGCCGCCGGCGAGGACGTGATCCTCTTCAACGCCACCGCGCCCGACGACCGGCTCCGGGGCGAAGACTGCCGCGCCAACATTCTCCACACCATCCCGAGCCGGGCGATGTTCGCCGATGCGCTCGCGCAGT
>CAYMOD010000093.1:0-7650 GCA_964391945.1 uncultured Rhodobacterales bacterium
ACACCACCAACACCGACGTGCCGGGCTATATCGGCGCGCTCGGCACCAAGCTCGGCGAGCACGGGGTGAACATCGCCACCTTCGCGCTCGGCCGGCGCGAGAAATCGGGCGAGGCGCTGGCGCTGATCGGGGTGGACGAGCCGGTCCACCAAGCGGCGCTGAAGGAGATTGCCTCCCTTCCGCAGGTCCGGCAGGCGAAGGCGATCAGCTTCTGAGCGCGGCATGCCGGCGGGGGATGACCCGCCGGCACCTTCGAACATCACGCGTGGGCGGTGCTGCGCCCATGCGTGAAAATCCCATCAAGCCATTGATTCCAAAACGGAATTAGAACCCACCGGAATGTTAGCCAGCGTTGACGGCCCCTCCGCGCGGCAATCTCAGTCGTCCCAGACGTCGTCGTCGAGCTCGGGCAGTTCCTCGAGTTCCTCCTGGGTGTAGCGGGTCACGTAGATCCACTCGCCCTCGCGCGGCACGAGGCGGAGATCCTCGGTCGGGATGAACACGTCGTGCTCGCCCACGCCGAGAAATCCGCCGACTTCCGCGACGATGCCAACCACCTGGCCGTCCTGATCAAGGATCAGATCCTCGATCTCGCCGATCGATTCCCAGTTCGGGTCGAACTCGATGATACCGGCCTCCTCCGTCCATTCGATCTCGGCATTGGTGGTGTAGAGGTCGCCGTCGGTCAGCTGCTCGGCCGGGATCATCGACGATGGATCGTAGCCCGCGGTCTGGGCGAGAGCAGTCCCGGCGACGAGGGTGAAGCCGGCGGCAGCGAGCATGAAACGGATCATGGAACAGGACCTCCCTTTCGTTTCCGATCGCGAAGGCAACGAGGTCCGGCGGAGTTCCGTTCCACCGCCCGCGCGCGATTCCACCGCCCGCGTGATGCGGGTCGCGGAATGGAAGTGCGCTTTCGAAGCCATGGGTACGCTGTTGTCTTCGTCGGGTTCGTTCGTCGCCCCGAAAAATCCGTGAGGGAATGCTCACTGTGCCCGCTGTTGTCTTTGGTTCCGGATGCGGCTTTGCTCGGCAAGTGGCGCCATGGTCAGAACCATCCTCAGGGCAATCCTTCGTCAATGACCAGACGGGAGAATGGAGAATGTGGATGGCAGCATCTGCAGGTAGCGCTCATGCCGGCGAGGTTGCCTTCGTCACCGGGGCCGCGTTCGTCATCGGCCACGCGCTTGTCGTCGATGGTGGTCAGACGGTTGGGCCGTTCTGAGGCGAACCAGGGATCAGGCCTCAGGTCGTTCCGTCTGGCGCAGGCGCCAGCTGACCGCGAAACGAGGCGATCGATGGCCGAGCGGCCGATGGCCGGGCAGCCGTCGCGCCTCTATTCCACCGTCACCGATTTCGCGAGGTTGCGCGGCTGGTCCACGTCCGTGCCCTTTGTCACCGCGGTGTGGTAGGCGAGAAGCTGGGCGGGGATGGCATAGAGGATCGGGGCGACGAAAAGATGCGCGGCCGGCATGGCGAGTGTCCGCCACGCGCCCTCGGCCGCTTCCGCGAGGCCGTCGCGATCGGAGATGAGGAACACCCGCCCGTCACGTGCCATCACCTCCTGCGTGTTCGATATCGTCTTGTCGAAAAGCCCGTCCGAAGGAGCGAAGACGATCACCGGCACGCTCTGGTCGATGAGGGCGATCGGCCCGTGTTTGAGTTCGCCCGCGGCATAGCCTTCGGCGTGAATGTAGCTGATCTCCTTGAGTTTCAGCGCTCCTTCGAGTGCGAGCGGATAGAGGGGGCCACGCCCGAGGAAGAGGATGTCGCGCGCCTTGGCGAGTTCGCGGGCAGCTTCGTCGATCTCGGGTTCGAGCATGAGCGCGCGCGAGAGGAGGCCCGGCAGCCCGGCAAGCGCCTCGGCAAGCTCGGCCTCGGCCGCCTCATCGAGCCTTCCGCGTGCGCGCCCGGCCTCGATCGCAAGAACCGCAAGCGCAAGAAGCTGGCAGGTGAAGGCCTTGGTCGAGGCGACACCGATCTCCGGGCCGGCGAGGATCGGCAGGACATATGCGGCCTCGCGCGCAATCGTGCTCGTCTCGACATTCACCACGCCGACGATTGTCGCCCCTTGGGCTCTCGTATAGCGCAGCGCCGCAAGGGTGTCGGCGGTCTCGCCCGACTGGCTGACGAAAAGCGCGACGGTATTCCGTCCCAGCGGCGGCTCGCGATAGCGGAACTCGGAGGCGACGTCGATCTCGACGGGTAGTCCGGCGACACGTTCGAACCAGTAGCGCGCGACGTGGGTCGCGTAATGCGCGGTGCCGCAACCGATCATCAACACCCGCTCGGCCCCGGCCCAGTCGATGTCGGTGCCCGAGGCAACGCCGCGCCGGTCTTCGCGCAGGTAATGGTCGAGCGCGTTCGCGATCACGGTCGGCTGTTCGTGGATCTCCTTGGCCATGAAGTGGCGGTGCGGCCCCTTCTCGGCCGAGACCGATTCGAGCGGAATATGCCGGATCTCCCGCTCGGCGGGCATGCCCGCCTCGTCGAAGATCTCGGCGCCCGCCCGCGTCACCACGGCATGGTCGCCCTCCTCGAGATAGGCGAGACGGTTGGTGAAGGGCGCGAGCGCGAGTGCGTCGGAGCCGATGTACATCTCGCCCTCGCCATAACCGATGGCGAGCGGCGAGCCACGGCGGGCAACGATGATGAGATCATCCTCGCCCTCGAAGAGAAAGGCGAGCGCAAAGGCACCCTCGAGCCGGGCGAGCGTCGCCCGCGCCGCCTCGAGCGGCGGCAGGCCGGCGTGGAGCTCGCGCGCGCAGAGGGCGGCGACGGTCTCGGTATCGGTCTCGGAGGCAAAGCGCTGGCCGCCTTCCCGGAGCTCGGCGCGCAGCGCGCGGAAATTCTCGATGATGCCGTTGTGGACGACGGCGACCGGGCCGACCTGGTGGGGATGAGCGTTCGACTCGTTCGGTGCCCCGTGCGTCGCCCAGCGGGTGTGGCCGATACCGGTCCTGCCCCGGATCGGCTCACGGACAAGGAGGTCGGAGAGTGCCACGAGCTTGCCGACCGCGCGCCGCCGGTCGAGTCGGCCGTTGTGGATGGTGGCGATCCCGGCGCTGTCATAGCCGCGATACTCGAGCCGCTTGAGACTCTCGAGGATCAGCGGCGCCGCCTCGTGATTGCCGAGAATACCCACAATTCCGCACATCAGCCGGCCCTCCGCTGCCTGATCTCCCGGAGCCGCTCCATGAGCCGGAGGGCGAGGCCGGATTTCGTCGTCTGCCGCGCCCGCGCGAGCGCGAGCGCGCCTGCCGGCACGTCCTCCGTCACCGTCGAGCCCGCCGCGACGAGCGCGTCCGCCCCGACCGTCACGGGCGCCACCAACGCCGTGTTCGAGCCGATGAAGGCCCGCGGGCCGATCGTCGTGCGGTGTTTCATCACCCCGTCGTAGTTGCTGGTGATGGTGCCGGCGCCGACATTCGCACCCTCGCCGATCTCGGTGTCGCCGATATAGGAGAGGTGATTCACCTTGGCGCCTTCGCCGAGAAGCGCGTTCTTGATCTCGACGAAATTGCCGACCCTGGCACCGTCGGCAATCTCGGCACCGGGCCTGAGCCGCGCAAACGGGCCGACCACCGCGCCCGCCGCGACGTGACACCCGGCGAGGTGGCAGAACGCCTCGATCGTGGCGCCGGTCTCGATGCTGACGCCGGAGCCGAAGACGACGTTCGGCCCGATGCTGACGTCACGGCCAAGGGTCGTGTCATGCGCGAAGAAGACGGTCTCGGGCGCGGCGAGCGTCACGCCATTCGCGAGCGCCTCTCCCCGCGCCCGTGCCTGGAAGGCCGCCTCGGCAGCGGCGAGGTCGGCGCGGGAATTGACGCCAAGGGTTTCGGCCTCATCGCAGATCACGGCCTCGGCGCGCAGGCCCCGGGCGCGGGCGAGCGCGACGATGTCGGTGAGGTAGTATTCGCCCTTGGCGTTCTCCGCCCGCACCTCGCCGAGGAGCGACAGCAGCGTCGGCGCATCGGCGGCGAGCAGGCCCGAGTTGCACAAGGTCTCGCGGAGCTCGTCGGGGCCTGCCTCCGCCACCTCGACGATCGCTCTCAGCGAATTGTCCGGCGCGAGGATCAGCCGTCCGTAGGCGCCGGGCTCGGCGGCGTGGAAGCCGAGCACGACGACATCGGCGCCGCCCTTCCGCGCCTCGGCCATCCGCGCGAGCGTCTCTGGCCGGATCAGCGGCGTGTCACCATAGAGGACGACGGCGTCGCCCTCGAACCCGTCGAGCGCGGGTGCTGCCTGGAGGACGGCATGGGCGGTGCCCTTCTGCTCCTCCTGGGTCACGATGGCGATGGTCGGGTCGAACGCCTTCGCGGCCTCCGCCACCCTCTCGCCGCCATGGCCCGTCACCACCACGAGCCGTTCCGGCCCGAGGGCCGCGGCAGCAGTGAGCGCATGATGCAGAAGCGGCGCCCCCGCAAGCGGATGCAGCACCTTCGGCAAATCGGATCGCATGCGGGTTCCCTGGCCCGCAGCAAGAAGAATGACGGCAGTCGGCATGGTCCCTCGCTCACGGCTTTCCCCTCCCTATCAGTGCCGCGGGCGCTGCGCAAAGCCCGTTCGTGCGCTGCCTGTTCCGCTTCGGATCGGGATGTGGCAGAGGGTGAACGGATAGAAGCGGAGGACGAATTGCGGGCAGCGATCTTCGATCTCGACGGCACGCTTGCCAACACATCGGGCGACCTCATCGCCGCGGCGAACGCCACGCTCGACGAGGCGGGTATCGCCGGCCGACTCGAGACCGGGCATGACGAGGCGGTGGCGCTCCGGGGTGGGCGGCCGATGCTCAGGCTCGGGATGGAGCGCGCGGGGAAGGTGGACGAGGACCTCGTCGAATCGCTCTATCCGCGGCTGCTCGAACATTACGCCTGCGCGGTGGCGCACCATTCGAAACTTTACGACGGGGCGGAGACGGCGCTCCGGACACTTGCCGCCGCCGGCTGGCGGCTCGGCGTCTGCACCAACAAGCCGCAGCGGCTGGCGGAGCTCCTGCTGGAGGAACTCGGGGTCACCGCGCTCTTCCATTCGGTAATCGGGGCGGACGCGCTCCCGGTCAGGAAGCCCGATCCCCGCCATCTGACGGAGACGATCCTGCGTGCCGGCGGCGCGGTGGGCTGCGCGGTGATGATCGGCGACACCCCGACCGACCGCGAAGCGGCGCGCGCGGCGGGCGTTCCCTGTATCCTCGTCGGGTTCGGCCCGGAGGGCAGCGGCGTCTCCGCGCTCGAACCAGAAGGCGTGCTCGCGCATTTCAACGGGCTCGCGGAAATGCTGGAGATGCTGCTGCCGCGGCCTGAAGCGGGAGGATCTCGATGCCGGGGAAGCGGCGCTTCAGCGTGAAATCCACTCAGGCTGCTGATACTGCTGCGTAATCATAATCACCGAATGCAGACATCCCTCACCAACCAGCCGGAGCGGCGGCCGCCGACGCCTCGAGGGCCTGTCCGATGAGCGCAGGGACCCTGGTTCCGCCGAGGAGGCAGCGTCAGAACAGACTGGAGGAGCAGCAGAGGCATGGTCCCGACCGGTCCCGAAGCCGCAGCGCGAGGGAATTCGGTTCGATCTCCCGTATCAGACGCGTGTGCCTGCTGCCTCGAGGGTGGCGAGAAGCCGTGCTGCCTCGTCCTCGGTCGCGATAAGGCTTGCGCGGCCCTCACCGGGAAAGAAGCGGGCGCGGAGCGCAGTCGGCATCGGATTGGGGTGGAAGACGACGACCCGCGGCCCGAGCCGTTCGGACTCGGCCGCCCAGGAGCGGACCAGCGCTTCGGCCCCGGCCTTGGTGGCGCCGTAGGCGCCGAAGAAGGGCTGACCAGCGCGATTGTCGGCGCAGAAGACGAAGGCGCCGCGCCGCGATGCCTTGAGAAGCGGCGCGGTCATCACCACGAGGCGCTCCGTCCCCGTGAAATTCACCTCCGCCGCCTGTCCCCAGTCCTTTGGCGCGATATGCTCGGCCGGGGCGAGGGGCGGCGCGTAGGCGGCGCAGTGGACGACGAGATCGACCCTGCCCCAGCGTTCGTGGATCGCGAGGCAGAGCCGCTGCATCCCGCCATCGTCGGTGAGCGAGAGTGGCACCAGCGTCGGGTTCGGGCCGCCTGCCCTCACCACCGCATCGGCAAGCTCTTCCAGCCCGCCGATGGTGCGGGCAACCGCCACCACCTGCCAGCCGGCGGCGCCGAGCGCGCGCGCCACAGCAAAGCCGAGGCCGCGCGAGGCGCCGGTGACGAGCGCGATCGAACGGGGCATCTCGTCGCCGGGAAGCTCGGTCGTGCTCATGCCACGTCATCCCGGCCCAGGTCCCGGGTGCGGAAACCGCGCGCGATCTGGTCGGAAGGGCACACCGGGTAGTCGCCGGAGAAGCAGGCATCACAGAATTGCGGCTGCGCGCCCTCGCGCCCGCCTTCCTCGCCGGCTGCCCGGTAGAGGCCGTCGAGGGAGACGAACTTCAGCGAGTCGACACCGAGATGGCGGCGCATCTCCTCCTCGCTCATGCTCGCGGCGAGAAGCTTATCCCGCTCCGGCGTATCGACGCCGTAGAAACAGGGCCAGGTCGTCGGCGGGGAGGCGATGCGGAAATGCACTTCCGCCGCCCCGGCATCGACCACCATCTCGCGGATCTTGCGGCTCGTCGTGCCGCGCACCACCGAATCGTCCACGAGGATCACGCGCTTGCCGGCGATCAGGGCGCGGTTGACGTTGAGCTTCAGCCGTACGCCCATGTTGCGGATGTTCTCGGCCGGTTCGATGAAGGTGCGGCCGACATACTGGTTGCGGATGATCCCCATCGCATAGGGAATGCCGCTCTCCTGGCCGAAGCCGATCGCGGCCGGGGTACCGGAATCGGGTATCGGGCAGACGAGGTCGGCCTCGACCGGATGCTCGCGCGCAAGCTCGACCCCGATCCGCCGCCGCGTCTCGTAGACCGAGCGGCCGCCGAGCACGCTGTCGGGCCGTGAGAAGTAGACATGCTCGAAAATGCAGAACCGCGGCCGCTTCCGCTCGAAGGGGAAGTAGGACTCGACGCCTTCGATGGTGCAGATCACCATCTCGCCCGGCTCGACCTCGCGCACGAATTCGGCGCCGATGATGTCGAGGGCGCAGGTCTCGGAGGCGAGCACCCAGCCCTCGCCGATCCGCCCGATCACAAGCGGCCTGACGCCGAGCGGGTCGCGCACGCCGATGAGTTTGGTCCGCGTCATCGCGACGATGGAGAAGGCGCCCTCGACACGGCGGAGCGCATCCTTCATCCGCTCCGGGATCGAGGTCTGGATCGAGCGGGCCATCAGGTGGATGATGCATTCCGTGTCCGAGGAGGACTGGAAGATCGAGCCCCGCCCGATCAGCTCCTCGCGGAGCGCAACCGCGTTCACCAGATTGCCGTTATGGGCGATGGCGCAGCCGCCCATCGCGAATTCGGCGAAGAGGGGCTGGACGTCGCGAAGCTGCGCAGGGCCCTTGGAGCCGGCGGTGGAATAGCGCACGTGGCCGATCGCGAGATTGCCGGGCAGCGTGTCCATCACCGCCTGCGAGGTGAAACTGTCGCGGACATAGCCGAAACGCCGCGCCGAGGCGAAACCGACCTCCGGCGCATAGGACACGATCCCCGCCGCCTCCTGCCCGCGATGCTGGAGCGCATGCAGCCCA
>CAYMOD010000094.1:0-7614 GCA_964391945.1 uncultured Rhodobacterales bacterium
GTCACCGCCATGAAGTCCACCCGCTCCTCGCAGGCCTGCGACAGCCGCCGCGAGGAGTAGACCCCGCGGGCGTAGCCGTAGAGCAGCAGGGCCACCATCATCGCCGGGTGATACGGCGGCTGACCGCAGGTTGAAGGGGAAAAGGAAGGGGGCGGGGCCTAACAGGCCGCTGAAATAGCCGGCGAGGCGGAACGGTTTTTCTTCGGCTGGGGTGGTGGCCTCGTATTCAGGCTTTGCCGCCCAGGGTGTGCGCGCCCGATGCCGCGCCCTGCCGGCCGATCACGGGTATCCGCCCTTCCTCCTGACTGTGGACGTCGGCAACGTCATCGAGGTATTTCGCCGACTTCTCCGGGCAGGGGAAGAACCACTCGCACTCCCTGACCGGAAGTCCCGCCGGACCGGCATGGACGACCTGCGCGAGCCGGCCGTGCAGGAGCGGCTTCGCGCGATCTGGACGAACCCGCAGTCACTTGACCCGGCGCGCCGCGCGGCCGCGATCACCCGCGACATCGCCGACCGGCTGGCGATCATCGCTTGGCGGCTGGAGAAGAAACACGACCCGAAGCTCGTCGCCGAATTCCTGATGCGCTGCATCTTCACGATGTTCGCCGAGGACGTCGGTCTCAAGCGCGGCGAGCGCCTGTCGGCACTCCTGTCCTGCATGGCGGAACCGGCAGGATCCCGGCGGCCCGCCCCGCTTTTCATCGCGCGGTAGCCGCCTTGTCGCCAGCGCGACAAGCGCGAGACAGCTGGTGTCGAGTTTGAAACGCATGACCGAGCCGGCGCCTGCCATACGCGTGCAGGCCGATGGCCGGGATTACGGATCAGCGCTCTGCGTCGTCCCTCCACAAGCCATGGACGACGCAGGAATCGGCATGGAAGCCATACTCATTACAGCCTGATTCAGCTATAATGAGCATCTTGCAATCTCCATGATGTCTCCGGAGGAAGAAGTGGGCCGCCTCGAATGGGACCGCATGTTCATCGCCGTGATGGAAACGCGCAGCTTCGTCGGTGCGGCGGGCAAGCTGGGAACGAGTTCGGGTCAGGCCTCGAAACTCCTGTCGCGGCTGGAGGCCGACCTTGGCGTGCGCCTCCTGAACCGCACGACGCGATCCGTCTCGCCGACAGAAGCGGGACGGGCGTATCATGAGCGGCTGCGCCCGCTGATCGAGGAGCTCGATACGCTCGATCTCGACATCCGCAACATCTCGCAATCGCCACGCGGACGGCTGCGCCTGACGGCGCCGCTCACATTCGGCATCCTGGAGCTTGCGCCGGCGCTCAACGAATTCGCAGGCCGGTATCCGGATATCGAGCTCGATGTGAGCTTCTCGGACCGGGTGGTCAATCTGGTGGACGAAGGTTTCGACATGGCTGTGCGGGTCGGGCGGCCGGATGATTCCAGCCTCATCATCCGCAAGCTGTGCGCGGTCCGCATCATGGTGGTCGCGGCGCCCGCCTATCTGGATCGTCACCTGCCCCCTGAAACGCCCGAAGATCTGACGCGCCATAGCTGCATCATCGACGCGAATTTCCGTGATCCCCTGCGGTGGCCCTTCAAGGATGCGGTCGGTCAGGTGCAGAATGTGAGCGTGGACGGGCGCATCCGCTATTCCAATGCCGAGGCGTGTCTTCAGGCTGCGGAGGCCGGCCTCGGGCTCGCCTGCGTCCCGGGTTTCGTGGCGGGCGAGGCTATCCGTTCCGGCCGCGTGGTCTGCATCCTGCAGGGGTTCGAGCCCGATCCCTACGACGTGCACGTCCTTTATCCCCATAGCCGCCATCTTGCCACGAAGGTGCGGTTGCTCGTCGATGCCCTGGGAAAGCGGTACCGGGATACGCCCGGGTGGGCGGGCTGGTAGTCATCCCTTCCATTTCAGACGTAATCATCTTCCTGACCGCCGGATTATCATTCGGTCTGCATGAGGTCATATTCTCCTCAACGAAAACGTATCTGCGCGTCCCGCTCCGAGAAATATCAGAATGACCTCTTGCGGCCGCGGGCGTTGTCCCTGCAGCCGTGCCATTCCCTGAAGATCTGTCATGGCAGGCCAGACTGACCTGGATGTCATGCAACCAAGGAAACCAGTTCTCATGAAGATCGATCTGACCGACAGGATCGCCATCGTCACCGGCTCGACCGGAGGTATCGGCTTGGCGATAGCCGCGGGTCTCGCCCGCGCCGGCGCCCGCGTGGTGATCGCCGGCCGCACGCAGGACCGCGTGGATGCCGCGCTGAAGAAGGTGACGGACGCGACCGGGCGCAGCGATGTCAGGGGCGTGGTCGCTGACGTCGGAACCGCGGAGGGCTGCGCGGCGCTGGTTGCGGCCGAGCCGGATGCCGACATCCTCGTCAACAATCTGGGCATCTATGGCGGGCGGGAGTTTTTCGACATCGACGACGCCGCCTGGGAGGAGATCTTCCAGATCAACGTCATGAGCGGCGTGCGCCTCGCGCGCCATTACGCGCGGGGCATGCGCGACCGGGGATGGGGCCGGATCCAGTTCATCTCGAGCGAATCCGCGCTGAACATCCCCGTCGAGATGGTGCATTACGGCGCCACCAAGGCCGCGGTTCAGGGGGTCGCGCGGGGGCTCGCCAAGGTGCTCGCGGGCAGCGGCGTGACCGTGAACAGCATCCTTCCCGGCCCCACCCGCACGGAAGGGGGCGTCGAGATGATGCGCGGGCTCGCCGAGGAGCGCGGTGTCAGCGTCCCGGAGATGGAGGCGCTGTTCCTTCGGGAAAACCGTCCCTCGAACCTGCTCGGCCGCTTCGCGGACCCCGACGAGGTAGCGGCGATGAGTGTCTACATCGCCTCGCCCCAGGCGAGCGCCACCACCGGCGCGGCACTGCGGGTCGATGGCGGCACCGTGGAAAGCATCGCCTGAATCCGGACAATCTGGAAAGGAGAACGATCATGGAAAAACGTGAACTCGGCGGCTCCGGCATCGCCATCGCCCCGCTTGTGTTCGGCGGCAACGTCTTCGGCTGGACGGCCGATCGCGACCGGTCCTTCGAATTGCTGGATCATTTCGTCGGCCGGGGCTTCAACGCCGTGGACACGGCCGATCTCTATTCGGCCTGGGCGCCGGGCCTCGCAGGCGGCGAGTCCGAAACCGTCATCGGCGAGTGGCTCGCGCAGCGCGGACGCCGCGAGGATATCGTGCTGATGACCAAGGTCGGCCTGCTGGAAAGCCGCAAGGGCCTCTCGGCCGGCAATATCGAGGCCGCGCTGGAGGATTCGCTCAGGCGGCTGAAAACCGACTACGTCGACATCTATTTCGCGCATCTCGATGACGCGGATGTGCCGCTGGAGGAGACGCTCGGCGCGTTTTCCCGGCTGATCGAGGCGGGCAAGGTCCGCGCCATCGGTGCTTCGAACTATCAGGCGGATCGTCTGCGGCAGGCGCTTGCCGTCGCGAAGGCGCAGGGCCTGCCCCGCTACGAGGTCGTGCAGCCGGTCTACAATCTCCATGACCGTCGGGATTTCGAGGAATCGCTCGTACCCGTCATCCAGGCGGAAGGCCTCGGCGCGGTCAGCTACTTCTCGCTGGCGAGCGGTTTCCTGACCGGAAAATATCGCTCGAAGGCGGATCTGGAGGGGAGCAGCCGCAAGGATTTCCTCGAAGGGTATTTCGACGAACGCGGCGAGCGCATCCTTGCGGCGCTGCGCGAGACCTCGCAGGAACTGAACGCGCCCGCCGCGCAGGTGGCGCTGGCCTGGCTCCTGTCCCGGCCCGGCCTGACTGCCCCGATCGCCAGCGCAACCAGCCGCGCGCAGCTCGACGAGATTCTGGCCGTGGTCGATCTGGACCTGCCGCAGGGTGCGCGCGATCGGCTCGATGCGGCCAGCCGCTAAACGCTTGAACAGGTTGCCACGAGAGAGCCGGGGCCGGTGATCGGCCGGGCCCGGGACTGCGGCACCGCCTTCGAAAGGGAGAAATGAACATGCTGATGAACGGGAAATGGGTGGCCGACTGGCAGCCGGTCCAGGCTACGGACGAGAAAGGCGGCTTCGTCCGCCAGACCTCGAGCTTTCGCAACTGGATCACCCCGGATGGCAGCGCCGGTCCGACCGGCGAGAGCGGCTTCAGGGCCGAAGCCGGGCGCTATCATCTCTACGTCGCGCTGATCTGCCCCTGGGCCTCGCGCACCCTGATCGGCCGCAGGCTCAAGAAGCTCGAGGACGTGATCTCGGTCTCGGTGGTCGAACCGGTGCTGACCGATCAGGGCTGGCGTTTCGGCGACTATCCCGGTTCGAACCGGGATGAGGTGAACGGAGCCACTTGGCTGCACGAGATCTATACCCGCGCCGATCCCGACATCACGGGCCGGGCGACGGTGCCGGTCCTCTGGGACCGGAAGCGCAGCACGATCGTCAACAACGAATCGGCCGACATCCTGCGGATGATGAACACGGGCTTTGGCGACCTCGCCGATCCCGCCTTCGACCTCTACCCTGCCGACCTGCGCGAGGACATCGACGCCCTGAACGCGCGCGTCTATCCCCGGCTGAACAACGGCGTCTATCGCGCGGGCTTCGCCACCACCCAGATCGCCTACGAGGAGGCGTTCCACGACGTCTTCGGCATGCTCGACGAGCTCGAGGAGCGCTTTGCCGACGGCCGCGCGTTCCTCTTCGGCGAGCGCGTCACCGAGGCGGACATCCGTCTCTTCGTGACGCTGGTGCGGTTCGACGTGGCCTACCACGGCCTCTTCAAGTGCAACCTGCGGCGTATTGCGGATTATCCGGGCTTGACTGATTATCTGGAGCGGGTCCTCGCCCTTCCGGGTGTGCGGGAGACGGTCAGCATCGACCACATCAAGCGCGGTTACTACTCGATCAGGTCGCTCAACCCGACCGGCATCGTGCCGGCGGGGCCAGACCTGTCCTCAACCGGGCGCTTCATGGCGCGCGCCGGCTGATCGAGAACACCTTCAATCGTCTCGAACGCTTCCGCAGGATCGTCCGCCGCTGCAAGAAGACCCTCGCCGCCTTCATGGCCTTCCGTCGATCTTGCCTGCACAACAGGCGGGCTCAGATGAATGCAGGCGCCGCCTGGGATGTATCCAGAGCAAGATGGAGCGCTTTCCGATCCCACTCCACCGGACCAGGCGCTCCATCTTGATGACTGGTCACGATTTCCGGGTCAGCAGGTGGGTCCACCTGCTTCGAAATTGCTCTGGCTTGAGGGACTTCCATATTGGAACACGCCCCGCATCTCCGTTCGAAGATTCCGTTGCGAAGCCTCGCGCGAGCGGGCAACGTGCCGGCGCCAGAGGACATCGGAGCTGCCATGGATAGCCGCGCCACGCTGACCGCCCTTTTCCGTGCGGCCGTCGATGCGGCATGTCCCGAGCGTATCCTGCCGGCGCATCTGCCGGAGCGCCCGCGCGGCCGGACGATCGTGCTCGGCGCCGGCAAGGCCTCGGCCGCGATGGCCGCCGCCGTCGAGGCGCACTGGCCGGGGCCGCTCGAAGGCATCGTCGTCACCCGCTACGGCCACACGGTGCCGACCCGCGCGGTCGAGGTGGTCGAGGCAGCGCATCCGGTGCCCGACGAGGCCGGCGCAGCGGCCGCGGCGCGGCTCATCGCGCTCGCGGAGATGGCGGGGGAGGATGATCTCGTGCTTGCGCTGATCTCCGGGGGCGGCTCGGCACTTCTCACCCTGCCGCCCGAAGAGGTGACGCATGCCGACATTCAGGCGGTCAACCGCGCGCTTCTCGCTTCCGGCGCGCCGATCGAGGCGATGAACTGTCTGCGCCGGCATCTGAGCCGGATCGCCGGTGGCCGCCTCGCCGCAGCGGCGTATCCGGCGCGGACGCTCGCGCTCCTGATCTCCGACGTGCCGGGGGACGATCCCGCCAGCATCGCCTCCGGTCCGACCGTGGCCGACCCGACGAGCCTCGGCGATGCTCGCGCCGTCGTCGCGCGTTTCGGCCTCGACCTGCCCGCATCCATCACCGCAGCGCTGGAGGATCCGGGCAACGAGAGCCTCAAGCCCGGCGATCCCCGGCTTGCGCGGACCGAGACCCGGATCATCGCCGCTCCGATGGCCTCCCTCGAAGCCGCCGCTGCCGCCGCCCGGGGGGCCGGATTCGACCCTCGCATCCTTGGCGACGCGGTCGAGGGGGAGGCGCGCGTTCTCGGCGCGGCGATGGCGGGGGATGCGATCGCGCTGCGGGCGGCGCTCGAACCCGGCGCGAAGCCGGTCGTCCTCCTTTCGGGCGGCGAGACGACGGTGACGATCCCCCGTGAGGAACGCGACCTCGGCACCGGCGGGCGCAACGTCGATTTCCTGCTCGGCCTCGCCGGGCGGCTCGACGGTGCGCCCGGCATCCACGCCATCGCCTGCGACACCGACGGCGTCGATGGCGGCGCCGAGGTCGCGGGCGCCCTCGTCCTCCCCGACACCCTTGCACGCGCCGGCCGCGCGGCATTCGCCGAGGCGCTCCGCCGCTACGATGGCCACGGGTTCTTCGGCCGGCTCGGCGACGCCATCGTCACCGGCCCGACGCTTACCAATGTCAACGATTTCCGCGCGATCCTGATCGAGCCGCCACGCTGAAAACCCTGGGGCGAGAGGCGAAACGTGCTTCCCGCTCCGCCCGGCCGATGCCAGCATGAGGACCTGCCATGCCCGTTCCGCTCTGGACCATCATCATTGCGGTGCTCGGCGTCGCGGGCCATGCGGTGCCCTATCTCCTGCTTGCGGGAAACGAGACCTGGAGCGGCGCCTTCCTGTTCTGGCTCGTCTTCGGCGCGGTTACCTGGCTCGTCCTCGTCCTCGTCGTCATGCGCTGGGATGCCGAGGCAAGCCGCCGTCTGAAACATGAGGGCCGCCCGTGAACCCGCTCCTGATCTGGGTCGCGATCGGCCTCTATGCCGTCGCCGGTTTCGTGGTCGTCGCGGTTGCCCGCCGCCAACTCGCCGCCGGCGCGGAGGATTTCTACCTCGCGAGCCGCACCCTGGGCGGGCTCGTCTCCGCGGCGAGCTATGCCGCCACCACCTATTCCGCCTTCATGATGCTCGGCCTTGCCGGGCTCACCTACCGGGGCGGGGTCGGCGCGCTCGGGTTCGAACTCGTCTATTTCGCGGGTTTGTCGCTGATGCTGATCTTCGGGCCGCGGCTCTGGCTCGTCGGCCGGCGCTACGGGTTCATCACCCCCTCCGAGATGCTCGGCGCCCGCTATGGCTCGCCCGCCCTCGCGATGGTGACGGCGCTGCTCTCCTGCGCCTTCCTCATACCCTACAGCTCGGTCCAGCTCCTCGGGATCGGGCTCCTGTTCTCCGGCACCACCGGCGGCGCCATCCCGTTCGAGGCCGGCATCATCGTCGGCGCGGCGCTCGCGGCGATCTGGACCCTTGGCGCGGGGCTGCGCTCGGTCGCCTGGACCGACGCGCTGCAGGCGGTCGTCATTCTCCTGACCGCCCTCGTCGCGCTCGTCTACATCGTCGACGCGCTCGGCGGCTGGGGGACATTCCTCGCACGGGTCGAGGCGGAGCGCGGCGCCTGGCTCGCGCAGCCGGGACCGGGTTTCTTCACCTTCGCGACCTTCGTCGGCCTCACCCTGCCGTGGTTCTTCTTCGCGATCTCGAACCCGCAGGTCTC
>CAYMOD010000095.1:0-7486 GCA_964391945.1 uncultured Rhodobacterales bacterium
CCTCCGGCAACGGCGGTGAGGATGATCAAAAGTGCGGGTGCCAAGCGCCGATGACAAATGCTGAACATTTTCTTTCTCCTCCTGAAACCCGCTGCACCGGTTCCGGACGGGGCTGCTCGTGACGCGTCCACGGACGCAGCACGCTTTTCAGACGGGCGCCCGGGGTTCACTGGACGCCATGATGTGGCGGCCGCGCGCCGACCACGAACGGAAGCATGAAGCCGGCCACGCGTGACAGAGGACTTGACCAATCATCCCCCATTACGGAAGCAGCCTGCTAGAGATGAAGGTAGAGAGCAGAGAAGCTTCGTCTGCAGATCTCCTGCCAGAACAAGAATGCATGATCCTACGGGACTTCATTGCTGCTTGTGGTATCAACAAAAATCACCGTCTTCGTGCCCGTAAGAGGCGAGACTGGATAGTTAAGATCGTAGAATGGCATCGAAATTCCATTGAAAGCTTGCAAGAGGCGCGCACGGGTCACGTCGCGGCCGGCGATCTTCAGAGCCTCGACGATGAGAGCCGCCGCGCAGCGTGCATGGACTTCGAGCAGCGTGCCGCCCGACGCCTCGGCGAGGCCGAGGAGATGCGGATCTTCAATGATGACGATTGCCGACAGCTCTGAAGCGCCGAGGCGGACCTGCCCCAGGACCTCCGCCTTGACCCACAGCCGCCGCTCTGCCGCCGCGGCTGTCAGAGCATCGGGCGCAACTGGGTCAAGGAGGACGATGTCCGTCGCATCAGCGGCCTCGTCCATTGATCCTGTCGTCACGGCCATGCCGCCGGGACGATCGGAGAGACGGAGGCTCCGCGCGAGATCCTCCGCGCCTGGCGCGTTAGCCGGAACGATGTGCACGTGCCTCGCACCCATCTTGCCGAGTTCCCCGGCGATCGCCTCGGAGATATCTCGGCGGGAGGGCTTCAGATCGCGAACGAGCGACGGGTCTTCATCGCCGGCCAATCTGGCAAACGGAAACAGCGTCGGCACGCCGCGGTCCGCCAGCGCCTCAAGGCCGAGCTCCGTGCCCGCTATTCCCACCACCGCCAGGCACGCGGCCTCCGCTTCTGCCAAGGCGCGCTCGCGGTCCGGGTCGAGCACCTCGACGCGGATGCCGCGCCCATAGATGCCGGTCGCGCCTGTGAGTTGCTTGACCTCTTGGACGAACTCTTCGGCGTAGGAGGCCGACGCGCGATGGGTTCGGGCCGGAAGGCAGAAGGTGAGGGTGTCGACACCGACTCCTCGTCTCTGGAAGCGGGGAAGGATCGCGAGATACGCCGCCAAAGCCGCGGTATCCTTGGCTGTCAGGTCGTAGCGCGGCATGATGCGGCTCAGTGTGCGGCCGGTCGGGTCGATGCCCTCGGTCATGGCGCGGTGGAAGTCGGCCGCGGAATAGGCGGGGCGCAGCGCGGTCGGGCGCGAGAGGTCCTCCCAGCCGATCGGAGGAACTTCGCCCTCGATCCCGCCCGCTCCATCGCGGCCGTGACAGCCGTGGCAGGCGCGATATCTTCCGGAGATCGCCTCGACCGGCGCTTCGAGGAGCGCAGTGGCGCCGGTGAAGAGAGCGTGCCCAAGCTGCAGCTCCGCTTCCGTGGCTTTGCCGGCAGGCGCGGCACTGGCCAGGGCCATGCCGAATGCGGCCGCCCGGATCGAGGCGCGGATCACCGGGCAAGGGCGGCGATCCGGCCGACGATCTCCTCTGCCGTGGGCATCGACAAGGAGCGGTAGAACACGCCGGTCTCGGCATCGCCGACGAGGAACATCGGGTCGTGGAGCACGATGTCGGAGACTTGTGCTCCCAGCGACTCGAGCAGGCTGTCGATGTCGTGCGGATCACCGGTGAGCCAGACCCAGTTCTCGCTCGCATCGAAGGTCGCCGCCGCCTCGCTGAGCAGGAGCGGCGTATCGCGGGTCGGGTCGATCGTGATGGACAACAGCCTGACCGGCGGCCCGCCCGGCCCCTCGACCAGGTCGTCGACCTCGGCCATCACATCGTTGCCGATCGGGCAGATCGAGTCGCAGAGCGTGTAGCTGAAGTTGATCACGAGGATCGCGTCCCGCGCCAGCTCCTCGGTCAGATCGCGCCGCTCGGCGTGCTGGTCGAGGAGCTGCATCCGTGGCAGCACCAGCCGCTCCTGCACGAAATCGGCCGTCCTGTCGGCCGCCCGAGCCGTCGCGGCGACCGACACCGCTACTATGGAGCCGAGGACCACCGGTTTCAGCATGTCACTCTCCCTGGGCCACGGCCTGGATCACGGCCGCCGAGACCAGCGCGTAGCCGGACGGCAGGTCGAGCGGCTGGACGACGAAGCTGCCGGGATGGGGCAGCCGGACGCGGGCGCGAAGCCCGCCCGAACCGTCGCGTTGTGCCGTCGCCGTGCCGCTCCAGCTCGACTGCAGGCTCGGCAGGCGGATTCGCAGCGAAGGTGGATCGAGCAGCTGGCCCGAGCGGTCGGAGAGACGGATGACGATCTCCTGTTCGACCCCGGCGACAAGGGGTCCGGCAACGGGCTCCGCCCGGATCGCCACGGGCGTGAGAGCGCTGCGCGACGGCTCTCCCCGGACTTCGAAGCGGAGGCAGGTGGAGAGCTCGCCGATCCCGGTCGTGAGGACGAGCTCCTGCTCCCCTGCCTCGAAGGCCCATACCGTTTCGAAGTGCCCGGGCGCGTGCTCGCGAAAGCTGCGGTCGACGATGCGGACCGTGTGGGGGACCCCGCCCCGGAGGCGGACGGAGTGCATCGGCGGCATCTCGACCGACGCGGCGATTTCGCCGATGACCCAACCGGTCTGGTTCTCGGGCTCAACCGCGAGAATGTGGGGGGAAGGGAACATCGGCGTCAGCAGCTCCGCTCCGTCCGGCGGCAGTTCGGTTCGCGCGCCGAGATTGACTTGGCGGATCACCGCCTCGCGGCCAAGAGCGACCGTGGCAAGATCCACCGCGGCGACGAAGCCGCCGTCATGGCTGATGAGGAAGGCCGCGTTGTCGGTGAACGCCACCTCCGAGACCGTGGCGTCGCTCAGCTCCACCGGCTGCACCACCCGGCCGACCGCGGTGTCGATAAGGGCGAAGGTAGGCGCGCCGGGCGTGTAGGCGATGGCGATCCGGCTGTCGGGGCCCGAGGCCAGGCGGCTGAAGGCAATGCCGGTCGGAAAGCGGTGTGCGGTGCCGGGAGTGTCGGCGAAGCGGAGTTCGGCCTCCGCACGGCCGCTGAGGAGGGCGAGCGCCGCCTGGTCGCTTAGGAATGTGACATCGGCGAGTTCAGCCCCGGCTTCGGCGCGGAGGATCTCGCGCCCGCTCACGCCGTCGACCAGGAGGAGGCCGCCCGCCTTGGTGAAGGCGCCGACGAGATCGGTCTCGGCGTCGGGGATTTTCCGGAGCTGAACCGGGCCGGAGCCGACGGCACGGGTGGCGGCGAGCGTGCCGTCCGGGGCGAGACGGCGCAGGCGGCCGTCGGTGCGGCTCGCCACCCAGATGCCGCCGTCCGACACCGCGGCGATGCCCGCGGGTGCGGGCAGGCCGGTGGCGAGCGGAGCGACGTCGCCGGTGACGAGCGACAAGGCGTCGATCCGCCCCGCCTCGGGGAAGGTGAGGAGGGCGCGCATCATCTGGCGGTCGACGGCGATGTCGGCGGGCATCGCGTCGAGCCGGTGCGCGGCGATCATGTTGGAGCTGTAGAGATCGAGCTTGGGGTCGATCACGCCGAGGCTGGCATCGCGGTTGAGTGTCGCCACGAGGATGCCATTGAGGTCGCTCGAGCCGAGGGGGATGCGGCGGGTGGCGCGGAACGCCTGCGCCGCGCGGGAGCAGCTTGCGGCCCCGCGCTCGACCGGGCGAACCCAGCCGACGAGGTCAAGCCCGCGCGGCGGCTGGTCCGAGACGGCATCGGTCAGGCGCACCTCAAGCCGAACGGGCTGGCCCGCCTCGGGGCTGATCCCGGCGCCAGTAGCGGGATCGGTCAGGCGCAGCTCGGCGGTCAGGCTGGTCTGCGCCGGTGCCGGGCCAGCCGCCGCGAACGCGGCGAGGCAGGCCGCGGCGAGCCGGCGTACGGGGCTCATCGCTCCTCCGGCGGGCGGTTGCATTGCGAGATGCCCTCCGCCACCTCCGCCCCGGAGCCAACGTCGAGCAGGCCCCAGGCCCCACCGGCGCGCAGGTGCAGCGGGCCGTCGAACCAGAGGTAGCAGCCCCGCTCGGTCCTGCGCGTCAGCGACGCGGTGATCGCCTTGCCCGGCGCAAGCAGCGCCGCGCGCGGGAAGCCGAATCCCGGGAAGAGGTCGTCGTAGTCCTGCGCGATCGTGGCAAAGGCGCGCTGGCGTGCCCGCCCGCCGGGATGGACGACGTGGATCACCACCTCCTCGCCCTCGACCGCACGGAGCACCGGCATCGGCGGCAGGTCGGCCAGGCTGAGCTCGCCCGGCTTCAGCTTGAAGAAGTGCGTGCCGAATTGGCGGAGGTTCAGGTCGTTGCGGACCTCCAGGTCGGCAGGGTTGCCGTTCTGGCCGCGCAGGCGGATGTGGAACGGCTCGCTGCGGTAGCTGATGCCGCGCTCGCCTTTGTCGTAGCTGTCGTCGCAGACCTCGCAGTCGGCGACAAGGTGTTCGCTCCCGCTGCCCGCATCGTGGATGTCGGTGGTGTCCACGTCGCGCAGATTGAGGCCGTCCTGCCAGAACAGGGTGAACTGGCGGATGTGGTGGTCGGTGCCGTCGGGCCCGGGCTGCAGCGTCAGGCTCGATGTCCACAGCCGGTCGAGCGCGTCCTGCGGCGCTTTCGGCACGATGACGAAGTCGTCGCATCGTTGCGGCAGCGGCCGGATGAAGCGGCTGATATCACGGCCGAGGGCGAGGTTGCGCTCGATCGAGATCGCGTCACGGCGCAGGCAGAAGGGACGCTGGGACTGGCGCCGGATGGTCGCCTTGCCGGCGCGAGGATTGGTGACGGTCGCAGTCTGCGGCACCACCACCACTGCGCCAATCAGGCCGTGCGTGGTCTGTCCGATGACGTCGGAATGCGACTTCATCGGCAGCGCCCCGAACGCATAGGGATGGTACTGCACGTCGAGGTATTCGGACACGACCGACAGGGCGAGGGTGTCCATCTCGCCGATCTGCCGGTCGAACCGGTCTTGCGCGGCGCGGAGGCCGGTCACGATCTCGACCACCTCCGCCCGAGGCAGGACTCCCTCCCGGACCCGGCGGTCGATGATCTCCGGCAGGGCCGTTGGCTGGTCATCGGCACTGAGGCTGTCGCGAGCGACAAAGCCCTCGAGGTTGCGGAGTTCGTTCGGCACGACTGGCTGTGGCTCGACCTCCGGTGCCAGGCGCAGCGGCACCCGCGCGAGTGTATCGGGATCGATCTCGAGCCTTCGCAGCGCCGGCGCGGTTTCGCTTTCGAATGCCTCCGTCGCCGCTGCGATCCGGTCGAGCGCCGCGCCGATTGTCTGCTCGGAGCCCGGCAGGATCGCGAGTTCTTCGAGTTCGACCGGCATCTGCGCCCGCACGGATCGCAGGATGTCGCTATTCTGCGACAGCAGCATCTGCGCTGTCGGGCTTTCCGCCACCGGTGCGTAGGCGAGACCGGCGTAGAACTCGAACTGCTCGATCTGGGCCATGCGCGGCGCGGCCGCGCTTCCAGGGTCGCGGCAATCATTGAACAAGTCGTCATTGTCGATGATCGAGAGGCTGATGTCCTCGGGTTCGCCTGGTGGAATCCCCGCGAGCGACCAGACCGGGTTGCAGCCGATGGGACGCGCAATGCTAGAGATCCGGTTCAAGATCGGGAGCGGCAGGCTGACGGCGAGCCGTGCCGATGGCGAGATGTCGCGGTCGTCGGTGGTCGATACGTTGATGGGCTCCTCGCGATCGTCGGGCTCAGTCCAGTCGCGGTCGACGTTGAGCGACACGATCGGCGGCATCTCGGCGTCGCCCGGCGCGTCGGCCAGACCAGGACGCTCGCCCCGCACGGTCCTGAGGGCGTTGAGCAGCGTGACCTTGACGCAGTCGCCGGCGTTCACCGTCAACACCATCGGCTCGGGCCGGTCATAGGTGTCGCGGATCGCCTTGAGGATGCGCGGCAGCGGAATGCGGCTCCACTTCAAGCCGTCCTCGATGTCATTGGCGATGATCGTGGACGGATCATCGTCGGTCAGCAGCCGCCGCGGGTCGACGATCGCGAAGAAAAGACCGTCGCGGTCGTAGAGCTTGCGCGAATAGGCCATACCGCGCTCGCCAGTCTCGGGATCCGGGCTGCCGCCGGCCTGCGGGTCGGTGAAGGCGAGGTCGGCCTCGATCGCCACGATCGCCGTGTGGACAAAGGGCTGGTCGCTGCGGCACTTGGCGACCAGTTCATAGGGCGGGATCTCTCCGGGCGGCCGGTCCGGGAACCGGAAGTCAAGGATTTGCGGCAGAGTTTCCGGCCGGACGATCTCGGGGATCAGGCCGGGGGGCAGGCTCTCGAGCTGCTGGTCGGCGCGCCGCCGTGCCTGGTCGAGCGGGATAGGCTGCGCCTGCGCGGTCGCCGCTGCGAGATCGAGCTCGGGCATCAGAGGCCCGCCGCGCATCGCGTCGCGAACGTCGCGGACGACCGGCGAGAGGGTTTCGGGCGCGATCCGGAGTTCCCTCGGCATCTCACGTTCGATGTCAATCGGGGTCTGGAGGCGCGGGTCCGGAACCCGGATGCCGGGACGATCGAGCTGCGGCCGAACCTCCGGCGCAATCCGCTGCGGAAGCTCGAGGCGGCGCTCGAAGTCGCGGAGCTGGGGCGCGATGTTGCCGAACTGTTCCCGAATCTCGGGCGGGAGCGGTTCTCCGCGGTCCGCCGGCGGCACCGCCTCGAGGAGCTGCCGCAGGTCGTTGAGGTCGAGCTCCGGCAAAGAAATTGGCTGGATCTCTGCGGGCCGCCCGACGCGCAGGAGGCCCCAGGCGCCGTTCCAAAGCACGTCCTGCGAGCCGAAATGCATCAGGTGGTCGGTCGGGCCGGTGAACCGCGCCGCCTCCTGGAGGATCTCCAGCTCATCGTGCAGGGCGAGGCCATCCGCGACGGTCGGCGCCTGACCGCGCCGCGGCCCCTCAAGGATGCGCCCGCGCACGATGGCTTCCGCTCGGGCAGCCAACGCGCGGAGCGCCGCGCCGATGTTCGTGTCGTGGAGATAGCGCGCCTGGAACTCGAAATGCTCGGAGATGCCCACTTCCTGGGCGGTGAGTCGGCCCTCGGCGTTGAAGCATTGCGCGATGAAGGCTTCGAAGGCCTGCCAGTAGGCCGCATCGAGCGGGTCGGCGAACCAGCCCGAGCCCTTCCTCTGCCACTGCGCGTACTGGTCGGGCCGGCCGGTGCGGGCCGCCGCGATCGTGGCGCTCACCTCCGGGAACAGGCGGCAGGCCTCGGTCAGCGTGTCGCGCGCCGAGACGTCGTCGAGCGACGGCGTGTTGGAAGGGAACGACTGGTCGATGTTCCGCGTCCAGTTGAAGCCGTCGAGGTTGAAGGTGTGCTGCACC
>CAYMOD010000096.1:0-1595 GCA_964391945.1 uncultured Rhodobacterales bacterium
ATCGCGATCGACACGGTCTTCATCGGCTCCTGCACCAACGCCCGGATCGAGGATCTCCGTGCGGTGGCGAAGGTCATGGAAGGCCGCAGGGTCAAGGAAGGCCTGCGCGCGATGGTGGTGCCGGGCTCGGGCCTCGTGCGGGCTCAGGCCGAGGAGGAGGGCATCGCGCAGAAGCTGATCGAGGCCGGGTTCGACTGGCGGATGGCCGGCTGCTCGATGTGTCTCGGCATGAACCCCGACCAGCTCGCCCCCGGCGAGCGCTGCGCCTCGACCTCGAACCGCAATTTCGAGGGGCGGCAGGGCCGCGGCGGGCGCACGCATCTGCTGTCGCCGGCGATGGCGGCGGCGGCGGCGATTACCGGTCGGCTGACCGATGTCCGCGAACTGATGTGAAAAAGGAGTAGCGTCATGAGCAGATGGTGGGCGCCGATCGTCCTCGGCGTGCTGGCGGTGATCGGCGGCATTGTCGCGATCCTCAACCCGTTCGCGGCGACGATCGCCGCGACGGCGCTGGCGGCGTGGTTCTTCCTCATCCTTGGCGTGCTCATGCTCGTCGCCGCCTTCCGCGGCGAGGACGAGCGGTGGGGCCGGGTATGGACGGGACTGACCGGGGTCTTCGGCGTGCTCGCGGGCATCTTCATCCTCGTCCGGCCGTTTGCCGGCATGCTGTCGCTCACGCTGGTGGTTGGCGTGATGTTCCTCGCCGTCGGCGTGACGCGGCTGTGGCTGGCGTGGAAGTTCCGCGGCTCGCGGTATTTCTGGCTGCTGCTGATCGGCGGCGCGCTGTCGGTGCTGCTGGGCGCGATCATCGTCGCGAACTTCCCGGCCGCGGCGCTGACGGTCCTCGGGATTCTGCTCGCGGTCGAACTCCTGTCGAGCGGTGTCAGCATGATCGTCCTCGGCCTGATGGCCCGGGACCGGAATACGGATGCCTGAACGCGAAGGAAGCAGGACATGGAAAAGTTCACGCGGCTGACCGGCGTCGCGGCGCCGCTGCCGATGGTCAATGTCGATACCGACATGATCATCCCCAAGCAGTTCCTGAAGACGATCCAGCGCACGGGGCTCGGCAGGAACCTGTTCGACGAGATGCGCTACGACGACGACGGGCGCGAGAACCCGGATTTCGTGCTTAACAGGCCGGGCTACCGGGAGGCGAAGATCCTCGTCGCCGGCGACAATTTCGGCTGCGGCTCGAGCCGGGAGCATGCGCCATGGGCGTTGCTCGATTTCGGCATCCGCTGCGTGATCGCGCCTTCGTTCGCGGACATCTTCTACAACAACTGTTTCAAGAACGGCATCCTGCCGATCGTGCTGCCGCAGGAGGGAGTGGACAAGCTCCTCGATGATGCTTCGCGCGGCGCGAACGCGACGATCACGGTCGATCTCGAAAGCCAGGAGATCTCCGGACCGGACGGCGGCACGATTGCGTTCGAGGTCGATCCGTTCCGCAAGCATTGCCTCCTCAACGGGCTCGACGATATCGGGCTGACGATGGAGAAGGCGGACGCGATCGCGGATTTCGAGAAGGCTCACGGGGCGCGGGCGCCCTGGGCGGCCTGACTGCGGGAGTGGCGCGGGCGCGAGCTGCCTGC
>CAYMOD010000096.1:1695-7484 GCA_964391945.1 uncultured Rhodobacterales bacterium
GGTGTTGTCATAACCTGATGTCGTTCCTGCGGAAGGCTGTAACCCTGTCACGGATGCGCAGACAGCGTGGTTCAATGCTGTTTGAGCGAATGCATGGAAACGTCACTTTCCTGGCGCGGAACAAGACGCTGGACCAGCTTAATGCCGATATTATTTCTGGTCTGCCAGAGACTTTTTCTCTACGTCAACCTCTGACAGTTTATTGCGGCATCCACACCAATTTCCAGAAGCATTACTTTCGGCACGGCTGCAAGCTCGGAATTCAGACCGAGCAGCTAGCGGACCAGCACGGATGCGCGCTATGGAAGGCCAGTAAGGTAAAACCGGCGATCGAAGCCAGTCAGGTCTTTTTCGATCAGGTGCTGGATTTGAACCGCACGAACCGCTCGGCCTATGCGGTGGGGGCACCTCTGGACTTCGGACCGTTCATCTTCCCCTCCTGCGCTCCGCCATTTTCGATGGGCGTTGATCCGCGGAGCATTTTCTTTGGCTCCGTCACGGGTTTCAGGCGGCCGAGGATTCTGGCTGAGGCACAAGCAGCAGGACAGATTCGCTACTATCCGGAGGGTCTGTTTGGCGAGGAACTGGCGGCAGAGGTCGCAAAACATACCTCAGTCGCCAATATCCACTTCGATGAAGGCGTCTACACGGAATATCCGCGGCTCTTGTCGGCACTTCTGGCGGGAAAGCCGGTGTTGTCGGAGCAGCTTACGGAGGAGTTGATCCCCGGTACGCACTACATGCTGCTGGATAAACAGGATCAAGTTGATCAGGAAGTAGTGTTTGAGCAGTTCAGCTCCCTGTTTTGCGGGAAGTACAGCTTCGAGAATTATCTGCTTCAGCAATTTTCATGACATGCGAGAAGGCACGTGATGACGACGGGCCCTTTCCTTTTCGACGGGCCGGCGGCCGCACGGGTCACGGTGCTGCTCGCGCATGGGGCCGGGGCGCCGATGGACTCACCCGCGATGACCGCGATTGCCGGCGCGCTGGCGGCGGGGCTCAGGGTCGCGCGTTTCGAGTTCGGCTACATGGCGGCGCGGCGTGGCTCCGGGGTGCGGAAGCCGCCGCCCAAGGCTGAGGCGCTGGTTCCGGAATTCCGGGCGGCGGTGGCAGCGCTGTCCGCGCCGGGGCTGCTCGTCATCGGCGGCAAGTCGATGGGCGGCCGGGTCGCGAGCATGGTGGCGGACGAGCTGCATGCGGCGGGGAAGGTCTCCGCTCTCCTCTGCTTCGGCTATCCGTTCCATCCGCCGGGGAAACCCGAGCGATTGCGGACGCACCACCTCGAGCGGCTGGCAACGCCTGCCCTGATCTGCCAGGGCACCCGCGATCCGTTCGGGACCCGCGAGGAAGTGGTGGCGTATCCGCTCTCCCCGGCGGTCGAGATCCTGTGGCTCGAGGATGGGGATCATGACCTCAAGCCGCGCAAGCGCGTCTTGGGGCTGACCGCCGCCGATCATTTGCGGTCTGTCGCGGAGGCCGTCGCCGGTTGGGCGGTGCGGCTGGAATCAGAGGGATCGGGCACAGGGCGGAACAGTCAGAGCGCTTTCGAGACAGGCGGACCCGCCTGCTGACCCGGAAATCGCGACCAGTCGGCAAGACGGAGCGCCCGGTCCGGTGCAATCAGGTCGGAAAGCGCTCTAGCGGCTCCAGGCGCGGCCGCGGCTTTCGCTGAGCGCGCCGCGGAAGTCGGCGCCGTCCGGGCCGATCCGGACGGCGAGCGCGCCCTCCTCCCCGAGCCGCTCGCTTCCGATGAAGGTGCAGGGACCTTCGGGCCTGTCCCGCCATCGCGGCGCGACGAGGACCGCCGCTTCGGCGCATTCCGCGGGGCCGCTGGCAGGATCGGTGAAACCGACATGGACGACCCGGCCGAGGCCGGGCACCGTCGCTTCCACCCGCGCGCGGCTGCGGCTGAAATCACCGCGGGCATGCGCCTCCGCCTGCGTGGCGGTGTCGCCGTCATCCTCGAGCCAGCCGCTCGCGGCGTAGGAGGAGCCACTGGCGTTGCTGAGGGCGCGGCCCGATTCGGTGCGGTAGCCGAAGAGCCGCCCGTCAGCGCTGATCAGCATGTCGGGCCGGGGATGCACCGCCCAGAGCGCGAGCCCGAGCGCCACCGGCGCGAGCCCGGCCCAGCGGCCGCGGCCGATCCAGAGGACCACGAACAGGGCCCCCAGCGAGATCAGCGCGAGGCTTGCACCCGGCCCCGCCGGCACCCCGAGCGCGGCGCCGCCCAGACCCGCGATGAAGCGCGCCACCGCGATGACGTAGTCGATGCCCCAGCCCATCACGACGAGGGCGACCCAGTCGAGGCCGAACGGGGCGAGGAACAATGCTACCGGGGCCGCCGGCATCACCACCATGCCCATCGCCGGCATCGCCAGCAGGTTGGCGAGAAGCCCGTACTGGCCGAAGACGTTGAAGTGGAAGACCGAATAAGGCGCCGTCGCGATTCCGGCGACGAGCGAGGTCATGATGGCGGCAAGCACCGGCTTCACGAAACGCCATTGCCGCTCGCGCTGGGTCGCCTGCCACCAGCCCTGATCGCGCAGTCCCTCGAACACCCGGATGAGGGCGATGGTGCCGGCGAAGGACATCTGGAAACCCGCATGCGTCAGGCTCTCGGGCGCTGCGGCGAGGACGACGAGGGCGGAAAGCGCCACCGAATTCATCGTCAGCGCCGGCCGGTCGACGAGGACCGCCGTCATCACCACCCCCGACATCAGGAAGGCCCGCTGCGCCGCGACATCGAAGCCGGAGATCGCGAGATAGGCGGCGGTGACGGCGAGGGCTGCGAGTGCGGCGATCTTCTTCAGCGGCAGTCTGAGCGCAAGCGGCGGCGCGAGGCAGAGGCCGTAGCGGACGAAGCCGTAGGTGGCGGCGGCGATCAGGCTCATGTGCAGGCCGCCGATCGAGATGATGTGGTAGAGGGTCGAGAGCCGGAGCGCCTCCTCCACCTCGACCGAGAGCGCCGAGCGATCGCCGGTCAGGATCGCGGCGGCGAAGGCGCCCGCCTGACCGCCGATGATTCCCTGGATATGCGCCGACATCGCCATGCGGAGCCGGAAGGTGAGCTGGCGGAAGCCGCGCCGGTCGCCGCCCTCCATCTCCAGCATCGGCGTGTTGGTGTAGCCGACCGCGCCCAGCCGCTCGAACCAGGCGTGGCGGCGGAAGTCGAAACCGCCGGGCTCACCCGGTCCGCCCGGCGGCGACAGCCGTGCCTGGCCGAGGAGGCGGCTGCCCGGGACCAGCGCCGCGCGCGGAGTGGAATCGTCGATGGAGATGCGCACCCGCGCCGGCGTCGCCTCCGGCTCGACACCGTGGAGGATCACCTGGTCGAGCAGCACCCGCGTGCGCTCGCTCGCCGAGCGGCTGAGGCCGATCAGCCTGCCCTCGACGACGATCGTCATCTCGCGTTCGAGCACCGGGGCGGCCACCACGAGCGTCCGGATTGCGCCGCTCGCGAAGCCGAGCAGGGGGACGAGGAGAAGCACGATCGCGAAGCGGAGCCGCGGCCCGGCGCGCGAGAAGGTCCCGGCGAGGACCACGACCGCGCCGGCGAGGGTGGCGAGCATCCAGGGCGGCGGCTCGACCGGCGCGGTGAAATAGAGGCCGATCCCGAGCCCGTAGAGCACGGGGAGCCACAGCACGCGGTGCGGGCGCTGGGCCATGAGCGCTGCCTCCAGCCCGACAGATGAGCCGAGAGCGCCCGCATTCCCGCCTGTGTCTTGTGGTTCCCGCACGACTTCGCCTAAAAGGCCACACGAGCCGAACAGGGTTGCGGAAAGGTTACCGGATGGGCGGAAAGACCAGTGTCGTGACGCGGTTCGCACCCTCGCCCACGGGCTTTCTCCACATCGGCGGTGCGCGCACCGCGCTCTTCAACTGGCTGCATGCCCGCCACCACGGCGGCCGCTTTCTTCTCCGGATCGAGGATACCGACCGCGCCCGCTCGACGCCCGAAGCGACGCAGGCGATCCTCGATGGCATGCGCTGGCTCGGCCTCGACTGGGACGGCGAGGCGGTGAGCCAGTTTTCCCGCATGGAGCGGCACGCCGAGGCGGCGCAGGCGATGCTCGATTCCGGCACCGCCTATCGTTGCTACGCGACGCAACTGGAAATCGAGGCGTTCCGGGCGAAGGCGAAGGAGGCCGGACGGCCGCCGCTCTTCATCTCGCCCTGGCGCGACGCGGATCCCGCGAGCGCGCCGGATGCGCCGTTCGTGGTGCGGCTGAAGGCGCCGCGGACCGGCGAGACCGCGGTCGAGGACCGCGTCCAGGGCCGGATCGCCTGGCAGAACGAGACGCTCGACGATCTCGTGCTGCTGCGCTCGGACGGGACGCCCACCTACATGCTGGCGGTGGTGGTCGATGACCACGATATGGGCATCACGCATGTGATCCGCGGCGACGATCACCTGACCAACGCGGCGCGGCAGACGCTGATCTACCGCGCCCTCGGCTGGGAGGTGCCGGTATTCGCGCATATCCCGCTCATCCATGGGCCGGACGGGGCCAAGCTCTCGAAGCGGCACGGCGCGCTCGGGCTCGACGCCTATGCGGCGATGGGGTTCCTGCCGGGCGCGATGCGCAATTATCTCGCGCGGCTCGGCTGGAGCCATGGCGATTCGGAGTTCTTCACCACCGATCAGGCAATCGCGTGGTTCTCGATCGACAAGGTGGGGAAGGCACCCGCACGGTTCGATCTCAAGCGGCTCGAGAATCTCTCGGGACAGCACATCCGGGCGATGCCGGATGCGGAGCTTCTCGGCGAGCTGGAGGCGTTTGCGGTGCGGGAGCGGGCGCGGCAGTTGACGGAGGTCGAGCGGGCGGCGCTTCTGAAGGCGATGCCAGGAATGAAGGAGCGGTCGAAGACCCTCGCCGAACTCTGGGAGATGGGGCGATTCATCCTCGGGAAGCGGCCGTTCGAGCCGGACGAGAAGGCGGCAAGACATCTCGACGAAGGCGCGCGGGCGATGCTCGCCAAGTTGACCGGGCACCTGCGGAATGCTAGCTGGACCGCGCCGGCGATCGAGGCTGAAGTCCGTCGTTTCGCCGAAGGGGAGGGGGTTTCTCTCGGCAAGATTGCTCAGCCCGTGCGGGTTGCGCTGACCGGGCGCACGGTCTCGCCGAGCGTATTCGAGATGATGGAGGTCATCGGTCAGGACGAGAGTCTTGCCCGGTTGCGGGACCGCATCGGAGCGGACACATAAGTGCGGGGCGACCCGCAGAAGGACGAGTCGCGCAAGGCAGTACCGGAACAGCCCGCCGCCTGCGGGTGGCGATCGAGGAGGGAACCATGACCACCCAGAAGAATCGCTCTGCCAAGCTCACGATCGAGGGCAATACCTACGAGTTCCCCATCCTGAGTGGCACCGTCGGTCCCGACGTCATCGACATTCGTCGCCTCTATTCCGACGCAGGCGTCTTCACCTTCGATCCGGGCTATGCTTCCACCGGATCCTGCGCCTCGTCGATCACCTATATCGATGGCGACAAGGGCGAGCTGATGTATCGGGGCTACCCGATCGAACAGCTGGCCGAGAAGTCGCATTTTCTCGAGGTCTGCTTCCTCCTCCTCTACGGCGAACTGCCGAAAGCGGCGGAACTGGAGGATTTCGAGCGGCGGGTGACCGAGCACACCATGCTGCACGACCAGATGAACTGGTTCTTCCGCGGTTTCCGGCGCGATGCGCATCCGCTGGCGGTGGTCTGCGGTCTCACCGGGGCGATGGCGGCCTTCTACCATGATTCGACCGACATCAATGATGCCTGGCAGCGCGAGGTCGCGAC
>CAYMOD010000097.1:0-7435 GCA_964391945.1 uncultured Rhodobacterales bacterium
GGCTCCAGAACCGGCCGGAATCACGCCGCATCCTGATGGTGATCTCCGACGGTGCCCCGGTCGATGATTCGTCCCTCTCGGTCAACCCGGCCAATTTCCTCGAGAAACATCTCCGCGACGTCATCGCGATGATCGAGCGCCGCCGCGCCGTCGAGCTCATCGCCATCGGCATCGGCCACGACGTGACCCGCTACTATTCCCGCGCCGTCACCATCACCGATGTCGAGCAGCTCGCCGGCGCGATGACCGAACAGCTCGCCGCCCTCTTCGACAACGACCCCGGCCGGATCGCCCGGACCGCACGGCGCAGGCGGCGCGCATAGGCTTGTCTTCACGACAGCCTCGGGCCGAGGCCGGTTCTTTCTGATGTTTTCGTGCCTTCAGATGGTCTGAGGAACGTGGCACCCCTCGGGCAAGGCGGCTTCGGCTTCGTGCAGGGCGTTGACTCCCGACCACCAATCGTCGGAAAATCGTTAACGACCGTTCACGAGTTCGAGATCATGCACCAGGACTTCCGCCGCCGCACGACGCCGGAGACCGGCCCGGTTCGCCTCGCCGCGCTGCGCGAGGCAATGGCGGCGGCCGGCGTCGATGCCTTCCTCGTCCCCCGCGCCGATGCGCATCAGGGCGAGAATGTCGCCGCCCGCGACGAGCGGCTCGCCTGGCTCACCGGCTTCACCGGCTCGGCGGGTTTCGCCGCGATCACCGGCACCCGCGCCGTCGTGTTCGTTGACGGCCGCTACCGGCTCCAGGTCGCGACCGAGGTGGACGGCTCCGCCTTCGAGACCGGTCGCCACCCGGAGGAGAAGCTTTCGGACTGGCTCCGCTCGGCGCTGCCCGGGGGCGGCAGGATCGCCTTCGACCCCTGGCTCCACACCGACGCGCAGATCACCGCCCTCGAGGCCGATCTTGCGGATTCCAGCCTGACCCTCGCCCCTTCCGACAATCTCGTCGACGAGGTCTGGCCCGACCAGCCGCCCGCGCCCGCGGCACCGGTCCGGGTTCATCCCGATGCGCTCGCCGGCCGCACCTCGGCCGCGAAACGCGCCGCCCTCGCCGAGGAGATGCGCGGGCGCGGCATCGACGCCTGCGTGCTGACCCTCCCCGATTCCATCGCCTGGCTCCTCAACATCCGCGGCAGCGACATCCCGCGCACGCCGGTCGCGCTTGCCTTCGCGATCCTCCGCGCCGACGCCTCGGTCGAGATCTTCATCGACCAGATGAAGCTCGACGACGCCGTGCGCGCCCATTTCGGCCGCGATGTCCGGCCGCATGCCCCGCTTGCCTTCGGCCCGGCGCTCGAGATGCTGGAGGGGAAAATCGGGGTGGATCGCGACACCGCCCCGGTCCGGGTTTCCCGGCAACTCGCTACCGGCACCGCCGAGCGGGTCTGGATGCGCGATCCCTGCATCCTGCCGAAAGCGACCAAGACCGAGGCCGAACTCGCCGGCACCCGCGCCGCCCATCTGCGCGACGGGGCGGCGATGGCGGAATTCCTCGCCTGGCTCGACCGCACGGCGCCCGGCGGCGGGCTCACCGAGATCGACATCGTCCGCAGGCTCGAAGCCTTCCGCCGCGACACCGGCCAGCTCCACGACATCGCCTTCGACACCATCTGCGGCGCCGGACCGCACGGCGCCATCGTCCATTACCGGGTGAGCGAGGCGAGCGACCGCAGCGTGAGCCCCGGCGAGATCCTCCTCATCGATTCGGGCGCACAATATCCCGACGGCACCACCGACATCACTCGCACGGTCGCAATCGGCGCGCCCGACCCGGCGGCAATCGGCCCGTTCACCCGCGTGCTCAAGGGGATGATCGCGCTCTCCACCCTCACCTGGCCCGAAGGGCTCGCCGGGCGCGACATCGACGCGGTGGCGCGCGCCGCACTCTGGGCGGCGGGGCTCGATTTCGATCACGGCACCGGCCACGGCGTCGGCGCCTTCCTCGGCGTCCATGAGGGGCCGCAGGCGATCTCGCGCCGCTCCACGGAACCGCTCCGCCCCGGCATGATCGTCTCGAACGAGCCCGGCTATTACCGCGAGAACGCCTTCGGCATCCGCATCGAGAATCTCCTCGCCATCCGTCCGCCGGCATTGCCCGAGGGCGGCGACCGCGCCATGCTCGCGTTCGAGACGCTGACGCTCGCTCCGGTCGATATCCGCCTCGTCGATCCCGCGCTCCTCACCGGCTCCGAGCGCGCCTGGCTGAACGCCTATCACGACCGCGTCCGGGCGCGCCTCGGTCCGCGGGTTACGCCGGAAACGGCCGAGTGGCTCGCCCGCGTCTGCACACCCATCTGAGCCGGCCAGCCGCCGGTCTCCCACCGAATGCTTCGGAAAGGAGTTCTGATGATCGAGAGCAAACACATCACCATCCGTCCCGCCTCCCGGCCCTGGGTGGTCCGCGCCGGCGGCGCCGTGCTCGGCGAGACCGCCCGCGCGCTGGAGCTCGATGAAAACGGCCACGATCCGGTCATCTACTTCCCGCGCGAGGATCTCGCGATGGCCTTCCTCGAACCCTCGCAGACGCAGAGCATCTGCCCGTTCAAGGGGACTGCCACCTACTGGAACATCATCTGCAAGAGTGGCCCGATCGCCGATGTCGGCTGGTCTTACGACGACCCCACTCCCGAGGCGAAGGAGATCGCCGGCTACATCGCCTTCCATCCCGACCGCGTTACGATCGAGGAGGTCTGATCAGCCGGTCATGAGCGCGCGCGCCGCCGCCCGCGCCTCCTCCGTCACCGTGTCGCCGGCGAGCATCCGCGCGATCTCCGCCTCGCGCGCCCGGAGATCGAGGCGGAGGATGTCGGTCCGCACGCCGGCCCGGTCCGCGGTCTTGCCGACCAGCCAGTGATGCGCCCCGCGCGCCGCCACCTGCGGCGAATGCGTCACCACCAGCACCTGCGCCGTTTCCGCCAGTTGCGAAAGACGTCGGCCGACCGCGGCCGCCGTCGCGCCGCCGACACCGCGGTCGATCTCGTCAAAGATGATGGTCAACCCCTTGGCCCGGCCGGTGAGACAGACCTTGAGCGCGAGCATCATGCGCGAGAGTTCGCCGCCCGAAGCGACACGGCTGATCGGACCCAGCGGCAGGCCGCGGCCGGTGGCGATGGTGAACGTCACCTGATCCGCGCCATCCGGCCCCGGCTCCCCGGCCGCGACCTCGGTCACGAACCGGGCGCCCTCGAGCTTCAGGGGCGGCAATTCCTCGGCCATGCGCGCATCAAGCCGCGCCGCTGCCCGCCGCCGCGCCTCCCCGAGCCGCCCTGCCGCCGCGCGGTAGGCGGTCTCCGCCGCCGCTCGCTCCGCCGCGCGGGCAGCGATCGCCTCCTCGCCGGCATCGAGCGTTTCGAGCCGCGCCCGGAGCTCGTCCGCCAGCACCGGCAGTTCCTCGGGCAGGACACCATGCTTGCGGGCAAGGCCGCGGATCGCGAAGAGCCGCTCCTCGGCCTGCTCCAGCTCGCCGGGGTCGGCGTCGAGCGCCGCCATGCAATCGGCAAGCCCGCGTTCCGCTTCGGCAAGTTCGGCGAGCGCCCGCGTCGTCGCGTCCATCGGCGCGCGCAGCATCTCCTCAAGTGCCTCGCCGCCCTGGACCGCCACCGCTTCCAGCCGCTTCAGCGCATCGAGCAGTATCCCCTCCGCGCCGTCGGGCGAGAATGCGCCCGCCGCCGCCACGAGATCCTCGCCGACCCGCGCTGCCGTCTGCAACGCCCGGCGCCGCGCGTCGAGTTCCGGCTCCTCGCCCGGCTGCGGATCGAGGGCATCGAGCTCGGCTACCGCGTGGCGCAGGTAGTCGGCATCGCGCGCCGCCGCCGCGAGCGCCTCCCGTGCCGCCGCGAGCGCCCCCTCGGCCGCCCGCAGCATGCCCCATTCCGCCCGCACTTCCGCGACCAGCCCCTCGACGCCCGCGAAAGCATCGAGCAGCGCCCGGTGGCCGCGCGCATCGAGCAGGCCGCGGTCGTCGTGTTGTCCATGGATCTCGACGAGCCCGTCGGCGAGCCTGCGCAGCGTCTCCGCCGCCACCCGCCGGTCGTTGACGAAACCGGTCGCCCGTCCGTCCGCGCCGACTGTCCGGCGCAGGATCAGCTCGCCTTCCGTCTCGATCCCCGCCGCGTCCAGTATCGCCGCCGCCGGATGACCGGGATCGAGGCCGAACACCGCCTCGACCTCGCCGCGCTCGGCACCCTGCCGCACCATGCCGGCGCGGCCCCGCCAGCCGAGCGCGAAGGAGAGCGCGTCGAGGAGGATCGACTTCCCCGCCCCCGTCTCGCCGGTCAGCACGTTCAGCCCCGGCTCGAACTGCATGTCCACCGCCTCGATCAATGCGAGATTGCGGATGCGCAGACTCTGGAGCATGCCTATTGCCAGCGGCCGAGCACGACCTGTCGGTAGATCTGGCTGAGCCAGTTGTCGCCGGCATCCTCCGGCCGGAGACCATGGCCGGTCAGGAGCGCGTAGCTGTCCTGGTACCATTGCGTGCCCCGGAAATTGTGGCCGAGGATCGCACCCGCGGTCTGCGCTTCCTCATCGAGCCCGAGCGACAGGTAGGATTCCACCAGCCGATGCAGCGCCTCCGGCGTATGGGTGGTGGTCTGATAATCCTGCACCACCACGCGGAAGCGGTTGATCGCCGCCGTGTAATGCCCGCGTGCGAGATAGTAGCGGCCGATCTCCATCTCCTTGCCGGCGAGATGGTCGAGCGCGAGGTCGAACTTCATCTCGGCCGAGGCCGCCCATTCGCTGTCCGGATACCGCTCGATGACGTCCCGCAACTCCTGCAGCGCCTCGAGCGTGTTCTCCTGATCCCGGCCGACATCGACGATCTGGTCGTAATAGGAGAGGGCGACGAGATACTGCGCATAGGACGCGTCCTCGTCCGCAGGGAAGAAGTCGAGGAAACGGCTCGCGGCCGCGCGCGATTCCTCGTACCGGCCGGCCTGATGGTAGGCATAGGCCGACATCAGCATCGAGCGTTTCGCCCAGTCCGAATACGGATAGAGCCGCTCGACCTCCGCGAACAGCTCGCCCGCCTGTCGCGGCTGGCCTTCCTCGAGCAGTGCCTCCGCTTCGACAAAGATGTCCTGCGGAGTGCGCGACTCGATCGAGGGCGCCGCACTGCCGGCGCAGCCCGCGACGAAAACCACCAGTGCGAGGATTGCTCCCCGGCTCGCCCAGCGCCCGTATCTCATCCCGTCCTTCGGTCGTTCCTGCTGCCCCTGGCGTGCCCCCTCGCCGGGGCCGGGTCCGTGTAGCACAGGCTTTCGGTCTGTCACACCCCGGATCGCTGCTCCTGCGTGTGGATGATCAGCCTGCGCGGCGAAGCGCTCCGCGGTCCACGCCGATGCCAGGCAGGGCCTCGGCCGCGGTCGCATCGAGCGTCACCCGCTCCCATGCGCCCTTCGTGGCGAAGAGCTTCCGCAACAGGCGGTTGGTCGCGCCATGGCCCGCACGCTCGCCACGATAGACGCCAAGGATCGGCGCGCCCGCGAGGCCGAGGTCGCCGACAGCATCGAGCATCTTGTGCCGGACGCATTCGTCGGTGCGCCGGAACCCGCCCGGGTTGAGCACGCGCGCGCCGTCCACGACGATCGCGTTGTCGAGCGAACCGCCGAGCGCGAGGCCGCGCGCCTGCATCATCTCGACGTCGCCGAGGCGGCAGAAGGTCCGGCAATCGGCGAGTTCGTGCAGGAAGGCACCATTGGCGAGATCAAGCGTCTTCTCCTGCCGCCCGATCGCGGCATCGGGGAAATCGATCGCGAAGGAGATCGCGAACCGGTCGGCCGGCCGCAATTCGGCCACCGTCCCGCCGTCCTCGTAGCGGACCGGCGCAAGAATGCGGATCGCCTCGGCCGGTCCGGCGACCGGGCTCAGCCCCGCACGCATGATCGCCGCGACGAAGCGGCGCGAGGAACCGTCCATGATCGGCACTTCCGGCCCGTCGATCTCCACCACCGCATGATGCACCCCAAGGCCCGCGAGCGCCGCCATCACATGTTCGACCGTCGCGACGGTGACCCCGTCCGCGTTGCCGATGACGGTGCTGAGCGTCGTGTCGACGACATGGTCGAACCGGGCCGGGATCATGGCCTCGCGATCGGTCAGGTCGGTGCGTCGGAACCGGATGCCGCCCTCTTCCGCCGGGCGCAGGGTCATCCGCGACGGCCGGCCGGAATGGAGGCCGGTACCGACGAGGGTCGCAGCCTGCTTGAGGGTGTACTGCATCTAACTTACCTCTATAACGCCTTGTAGGCGGCGGATTCTTTCCGCTGGTTATGAGGTTGAGATACGCACGCCCCCGGCTTCAATCAAATCAAGCTTTGTGTCCGTTTGCGACAGGAGGGTGACACGAAGCGTCTGCGCGACAACGAAAAGGGCATCCGGATCGCTCCGGATGCCCCTCGCGACGACCCGAGGCGGCGGCCGCCGTTCAGAGCGGTTTCGAGGCAGGTGGACTCCCCCGCTGACCCGGGAACCGCGACCGGACAGCAGAGGGGAGCGCCCGGACAGAACCGGACCGGACGCTCCGGTGTCCCGTCAATTCGCCTGGCGGCGCAGGAAGGCCGGGATCTCGGCGCGATCGCGCTCGGCATCCTCGAAATCCGGCTCGGGGTGCCGGGCCTGCCGCGGCGCCGGCGCGACCGGCTCCGGACGCGCGCGCGGCTCGGTGTCGCGGCTGTGGCCGGTCATGCGGTGGATCAGGCTGTTGATGGTGAGCCGGGTCTGCCGCTCCGGCTGCGCTGCCGGTGCCGGCTGGGCATAGGGTGCGGCGCGGACCGGCTCCGCCTTCGGAATGTTCTGTACCGCGCGCTGCAGCCGCGTCAGCGCCTCGGGTGAGGGATCGCCGCGGCGCATGGAAGCAGCGGCGGGCGCGACCGGCTCGCCCGCGTCGACCGGCTGCGGCATCGGCGCGGCCTCCGCCTCGGGTTCGCCGAAGAACACATCGCGCTGATGCGCCGGCTGCGCCTGCGGCCGGGCGGGCTGGACCGGCGCGTGCACCGCCTGCTGGACGGGCGCCGGATGCGGCTCGGCCGGGCGCATCACCGGCTGGGCGTCCGTGACGGGCTCGGTGTCGCGCTTCGGCAGCGGCATCGCTTCCGAACGGCCCATCGCGTCGATACCGGTCGCCACGACCGAGACCCGCATCATGCCGGTCATCTCCGGATCGAGGGTCGAGCCGACCATGATGTTGGCGTCGGGATCAACCTCGGCACGAATGCGGTTCGCGGCCTCGTCGAGTTCGAAGAGCGTGAGATCGGGGCCGGCGGTGATGTTGATCAGCACGCCCTTGGCGCCCTTGAGGCTGATCTCGTCGAGGAGCGGGTTGGCGATCGCCTTCTCGGCCGCCTGCACCGCGCGGTCGTCGCCGTCCGCCTCGCCGGTGCCCATCATCGCCTTGCCCATCTCGTTCATCACCGAGCGCACGTCGGCGA
>CAYMOD010000098.1:0-7407 GCA_964391945.1 uncultured Rhodobacterales bacterium
CGGTCGCCGAGATCGGCGAACATCACGTCGTCGAGGATGCCGCCCTCGTCATTGGTGAGGAGCCCGTAGCGCTGCCGCCCGGTCTTGAGCGGGAGCACGCTCACCGGCATCAGCCGCTCGAGCCCCAGCTTCGCATCCTCGAGCGCGCCCGAGCGCGGCCGGATCTCGATCTGCCCCATGTGGCTCACGTCGAAGAGCCCGGCGGCCGAGCGCGTGTGCTGATGCTCCTTCAGCACGCCGGCGCTGTACTGCACCGGCATCTCGTAGCCGGCGAAGGGTACCATCTTCGCTCCGAGGCTCCGGTGGAGGCCATCGAGTGGCGTGGTCTTGAGCTGGGGCATTGCCGTCTCCCGCTGGTTGCGACGCCTCTTGAGGAAAGTTCCTGGACGCCGGCACCGCTGATTGGCGCAAGACGAACGCTATGCCTGCGCCCCGCACTCCGCAACGCGACCTATGTCCGAACCCGTGGCGGGAGCGTCCACCGCCAGTAGGGGTTGATTCGACCCCCTCAATGAGGGGTGCCCATGCGCCGCCACAAGTCAAGGACTGCTCGCGCAGGGCGAGCCGGCGATTGGCCGGATACGCCTCGACGCGGGCGGAGCGATGGCAGGGACGATGCCCCTGTCCTCCGGCCGGCGACCATCCGGACATCGTCCAGAGAGGGAACGGACCCTTGCCTCAGGGGGAGCCATTCTTCCGCCACCACAGCCGGATGCGCCGTCGCATCCGGATCATCATCGCCGTGACCGGCGGCCTGAGCACCGGCAGGTCCAGCGCGAGCAGCAGTATGCCGAGCGGCAGCATCCAGAATCCCAGCACCGGCAGGAAGCCGACAAGGCCCGCGAGGATGAAAAGAATGCCAAGCGGGATCCGGATGGCACGCATGCGCCGGTCGAGGAGGCCGTTCACGAATCGCTCGAGCCACGGGAAACTGCTCGCCATGGCCGAGATCTGCCGGCGCAGCCGTCGCTCCTCCTTGCACAGGATCTGTTCGGTCGGCTCCATCTCCGCTCCTCTTGTGGGTCGGCGCACCCTGCTGCGCCTGGCCGCGATCTTCAACCAGCGGCGGCGTGACCGGCTCGCGCCCCGTGCCATCCGCCTCCGTCTCGATCCCACCCCGCATCCTCCCGACCGTTCCGGCGCGGCCGCGCGCCGTCCCCTGCGTGTCCGGCAAGCATTCATGCGGCTGGATCAGGCGCCCGGTCGGGCTGTCACGCGCAGACGGGTTCTCACGCATGGATATCCCGCGGGTGCGGGCAGCGGTGCGCCCCGCCTTGCCCGAACCGCCTTGCTCCAGCCCGCCTTACTCCAGATCGAGCCATGTCGTCATGAGTTCCATATCGTCCACGTCGGGCACAACATGGAAGCCGAGCCCGGAGACCAGCGCGAGCATCCGCCGGTTCTCCCGCAGCACCGCACCCTCCAGCCGTTTCAGACCCTCGGCCCGCGCATAGGCGATCAGATGCCCGAGGATCGTCGTGCCGAGGCCCCGTCCGCCAAGATCGCTCCGCACCATGAGCGCGTATTCGGCAATCTCCCGCCCCGGCGCCGCCGACAGCCGCGCGACCGCCGCGAGGCTGCCGTCGCCGGCGATGGCGACGAAGGCCATGTCGCGGTCGTAATCGAGCTGTGTCAGCCGGAGACCCAGTTCGTCGGGAAAGTTCTGCCGTGGCGCGAGGAACCGCATCCGGATCGCGTCGGGATCCAGCCGGTCGATGAACGCCCGGTAGAGATAGGCATCGGTCGGCCGGATCGCACGGAGGGTGTAGCACGCGCCCTCGAGTTCCACTTCTCGCGTCCAGGCCGCCGGATAGGGCCGGATCACGAAATCCGGGTTCGGCCCGCGCCGGCCGGCCTCGCCGGGCTCGATCTCCACGAGCGCATCGAGCGCCACCGCGCCGGTAGCGGAGACGAGCAGCGGGTTGATGTCGATCCCGCGGATACACGGGAAATCCTCCGTCAGATGCGAGAGCGCGACCAGCACCTGGCGGACCGCCTCGCCCTGCGCCTCCGGCCGTGCCGCGATCGCCGCTCCGACCCGCGTACGTCCCTTCAGCTCGCCTGCGAGCGCGAGATCGAGCGGCGGCAGCGCCACTGCCGTATCCCGCAGCGCCTCGACCGCAGTGCCGCCTGCTCCGAAGACGATCATCGGCCCGTAGACCTCGTCCCGGCCGATCCCGGCGATCACCTCGATCGCATCGGAGCGCCTGAGCATCGGCTGCACGAGGAAGCCGTCGAGCCGCGCCCCGGGACGGCGTTCGGCGAGGCGGCCCGCGATCATCCGCGCCGCCACCGCAGCAGCATCGGCGGTTTCACGGTCGAGGACGACGCCGCCGACCTCGGACTTGTGGGCGATGTCCCGCGACAGGAGCTTGACCGCCACCGCTTCGGCCCCGCCGAGGAGATCGGCAGCTTCCCTGGCAACCTCTTCGGGCGTCGCGGCGACCCGGGTCTCGGCGATGGGAATGCCGTAGGCCGCCACGATTGCGTTCGCTTCCGGCTCGAGGAGGAGCCGCCGCCCCTCGGCGGCCGCCGGCGCCAGCACCGCCGCGACCTTCGCCTCTGCTCCGGGAGGGGTCCCGAGCGCGTTGTCACCCCGGTCCGGGACGAGGAGGAGCGCCGCCTGCGCCCGTCCCCAGTTCGTCAGATGCCGGACCGCCGCCGCCGCCGTGGCCGGCGCATCGTAGCTCGCGACATCCGCCTTCTGCAGCACTGCGCGGCCGGCCCGCGCCCCGGCACCGCCGAGCCAGCACGAGAGCACGGGCTTGCCGTGGAGCGTGCCGCGTTCGACCCGATCCGCCACCGCCTCGGCCACCTCGACCGGATCACTGAACCCGGTCGGCGCATGCATCGCGAGAAGCGCATCCACCCCCTGGTCGGCCGCGAGCGCCTCGAGTGCGGCAAGATACCGCTCCGGCGTCGCATCCCCTTCGATATCAACCGGATTCGAGCTTCCCGGCCGGATCGGCACCACCCTGTCGAGGGCCTCTCCGGTCGTCTCGCTCAGGGTCGCGAGTTCCCCGCCCACGTCCATCAGCCGATCGACCGCGAGCACCCCGGCGGCGCCGGCATTTGTCGCGATTGCGAGGCGCCCGCGCCGGAGCGGCCTGAACCGCCCCATGATCTCGGCCGCTTCGAAAAGCTCGGTGAGCCCGACCACGCGCAGCACGCCGGCCCGGCGGAGCGCCGCCGCCGCCGCCACGCCCGAGCCCACCAGCGCGCCGGTATGCAGGCTCGCCGCCAGCGCCCCGGCGCCGTAGCGGCCGCCCTTGATCGCCACCACCGGTTTCAGCCGCGCGGCCGACCGCGCCGCCGAAATGAATTTGCGCGGCGCCGGTACCGTCTCGAGATAGAGCAGGATCACCGCCGTCCGCCGGTCCCCGGCGAGGAGATCGAGATAATCGCCCATGTCGACATCGGCCATCGTCCCGAGGCTCGCGACGTGCGAGAAGCCGATGCCCCGTTCCGCCGCCCAGTCGGTAAGCGTCGAGGCGATCGCCCCCGATTGCGAAAGGAGGGCGAGCCGCCCCGGCCCGGGCATCGCCGGGCTCAGGCTCGCGTTCAGCCCGAGCGAGGGCACCGCCATCCCGGCCGAACCCGGCCCGATCAGCCGCAGGAGCGATGGCCGCGCCGCCGCGAGTACCTTCGGCATCACCGCGTCCCATGGGCCGCCGCTCCGCCCGACCAGCACCGCGATCTTCGTGCCCCGCGCGCCGAGCGCCGCGACGATGCCGGGTACCGTCTCGGGCGGCGCCGTGATCACCGCGAGGTCGGGTGTCCCCGGCAGCGCCCCGGCCGATTCATGGCAGGGCACGCCCATCACCTCGCGCCGGTTCGGGTTCACCGGCCAGATCGGCCCCTCGAAACCGCCGGCGAGCAGGTTCCTCATCACCACCATCCCGGCCGCACCCGACCGTTCGGTCGCGCCGAAGACCGCGATGGAGCGCGTTTCGAGCAACGGGTCGAGGTTGCGAATGGTCATGGGTCCTCTCCCTTCCGCCTTCGCGGGACGATAAAGCGGAGACGGCCTTGCGCACCGCCGCCCGATCACCGCCTTCGCATGCGCGGGACAATACCCTTCCCGGCCGGCACATGCACCGGCCGGATTTCCTTTCGGCCTTCAGGTGTGCTTGATCGCGGCCGATGCGGTCGTTACCTCCTTGAGCGCAGCTGTGAACGGAGAGGAGAGCCGCCGTGAAATGGGCCACCAGGATTGGCCGCTTCGCCGGGATCGACGTCTACATCCACGCGACCTTTCCGCTCCTCTTCGTCTATTTCGGCTTCGTCTACTGGGCGGAGACCGGCACGCTCGCAGGCGTGGTGATCGGCCTCGCGCTGATCGCGGCGCTCTTCGTCTGCGTCGTGCTCCACGAATACGGCCACGCGCTGACCGCGCGGCGCTACGGGATCGGCACCCGCAACATCACGCTCCTGCCGATCGGCGGCGTCGCCCTCCTCGAAAAGATGCCGGATGACCCCAAACAGGAAATCGTCGTCGCCCTGATGGGGCCGGCGGTGAACGTCGCCATCGCCGCCGTGCTCTTCGTTGTCCTCACGGTCACCGGCCGGCCCGGCGCGCTCTTCGAGCTTTCGGCCGCGCCGCAGAGCTTCCTCGTCAGCATCCTCTACGCCAACATCTTCCTCGCGGTCTTCAACCTCATCCCCGCCTTCCCGATGGACGGCGGACGGGTGCTGCGCGCGGTGCTTGCGCTGCGCACCGATCGGGTGCGCGCGACCCGGATGGCGGCGAATGTCGGGCAGACCCTCGCGATCGGCTTCGGTATCCTCGGCCTCTTCTTCAATCCGTTCCTGATCCTGATCGCGGTCTTCATCTGGATCGGCGCCGCCGGCGAGGCGAGTGCGGCCGAGATCGAATCGAGCCTCCACCGCCAGCCGGTCGGGCGGGCGATGATCACCGATTTCCAGACCCTCGCGCCCGACGACCCGCTCGCCCGCGCGATCGACCTCACGCTCGCCGGCACCCAGAAGAACTTCCCCGTGGTCGACCACGGGAATGTGGTCGGCGTCCTCACCCAGGGCATGATCCTGCGGGCCCTGCGCGATCTCGGGCCGCAGGGGCGGGTAGGCGAGGTGATGGCCCCCCCGGTCACCGCCCATATCTCCGACCGGCTGACCGCGCTGCTCGAGAATCTCCAGGGCGGCGAGACCAAGCTCATCTGCATCCTCAGCGGCGACCGCCTCGTCGGGATCGTCGATCTCGAGAACATCACCGAATTCCTGCGCATCCGCCAGGCGCTGCGCGAACGCTGATGCCGGAGCTGCTCACCCCCGCCGAGATGGGCGCGGCCGACCGGGCCGCCATCGCATCCGACATCCCCGGCATCGACCTCATGGAAGCGGCCGGACGCGCCGTCGCCGACCGCGCCGCAACCCTCGCGCCCCAGGGGCCGATCCTCGTCGTCGCGGGCAGCGGCAACAACGGCGGCGACGGTTCGATCGCCGCCCGGATCCTGCGCGATCAGGGCCGCGACGTCACCCTCCTCCTCGCCGCCGAGCCCGCGCGCCTCCGCGGCGACGCCGCCCTCGCCCTTGCCCGCTGGAACGGCGCCGTCCTCGCACCCGACGCGGCCCTGCCGCCCGCCGCCATCGTCATCGACGCCCTTCTCGGCGCCGGCCTCGACCGCCCTGTCACCGGCTCAGCCGCTGCCCTCGTCGCCGCGATGAACGCCCATCCCGCTCCGATCCTCGCCGTCGATATCCCCTCCGGCCTCGACGGCGCGACCGGCCTGCCGCGCGGTGCCGCCGTCGAGGCCCGCGCGACCGTCACCTTCTTCCGCAGGAAGCCCGGCCATCTGCTCTTTCCCGGCCGCGCCCTCTGCGGCGACGTGACCCTCGCCGACATCGGCATCCCCGCCTCCGTCCTGCCCCCTCTCGGCATCATGACATGGGAGAACGCCCCTGGCCTCTGGGCCGCCGCCCTGCCGCCTCCCGCGCTCACCGGCCACAAATACAGCCGCGGCCACGCGCTCGTCCTCTCCGGGCCGATGACCCGCACCGGCGCCGCCCGCCTCGCCGCGGGAGCGGCACTCCGGGCGGGCGCAGGCCTCGTCACGCTCGCAAGCCCGACCGACGCCCTCGCCGTCAACGCCGCCCATCTCACCGCCGTCATGCTGCGGGCCTGCGACACTGCGGCCGATCTTGCCGCCATCCTTGCCGACCGCCGCTTCACCTCCGTCGCCCTCGGCCCCGGCCTCGGCACCGAGGCCCCCGAACGCGCCCTCGTCGCTGCCGCCCTCGCCGCACCACAGGCCGCGATCCTCGACGCCGATGCACTGACCGCCTTCGCGGACGACCCCGAAGCCTTCTTCTTCCCGCTGATCCGCAGCCGCGAGACCGCCACCATCCTCACCCCCCACGAGGGCGAATTCGTCCGCCTCTTCCCCGACCTCGCACCCGGAGCCGACCGCTCCCGGCTCGCCGCCGCGCGCGAGGCCGCTGAACGCTCCGGCGCCACGCTGATCCTCAAGGGACCGGACACCGTCATCGCCCATCCCGACGGACGCGCCGCGATCAACGCCAACGCCCCGCCCTGGCTCGCCACCGCCGGCAGCGGCGACGTCCTTGCCGGGATCGTCGCCGGCCTCGCCGCCCGCAGCCTCGCCGCCTTCCCGGCCGCCGCCGCCGCGGTCTGGCTCCACGGCGAAGCCGCGACGTCGCTCGGCCCCGGACTCATCGCCGAGGACCTCGCCTCCGCGCTCCGCCCGGTCCTCGCAGCACTCTGGTGCCCCCCGGAGAACGCGCGCCCCCGCATTGCTCCCACCGGCGATCCCGCCTAGTCTTCCGGCCCGAGCAACCCGAGTTCAACCCATCAGGGGACCGGCGGCCCCGCCCGCCCGGCCGCGTCATGCAGACCAACCGGCACCCGATCGACACGGCCACAGGCGCCCCGCCCCCGGCCACGGAAACCCCCTGCCCCGCCGCGGGACCGGCGGCATGAACGCCACCGTTGCCGGTCCGGTCCGCGCCCGGCGCAAGCGCCGCCCGCGCTTCGCCCGCGCGACCTATGTCGGCCTGCGCGCGGGACTCGCGCTCCTCGGCCTGCTGCCGTGGCGGAAACAGTCGAATGTCGCCGGCTGGCTCGGCCGCACCATCGTCACCCGCTCGCCCCGGCTGAGGGCACGCGTCGCCACCAATCTTGCCCATGTCATGCCGGAGACCACGGCAGCCGAGCGCGACCGCATCGCTGCGGAGACCGGCGACTGTTTCGGCCGCACCGCGCTCGAACTCTTCTCGTCGCGCGGATTCGAGGCGAACCACCCCTGGAATACGCCGACCGGTCCCGGCCTCGCCGCCGTCGAGGCAGCCATCGCCGCCGGCACCGGCGCCATGGTCGTCAGCGGTCATTACGGCGGCTGGGAGGCGACACGCGCCTGGCTCAAGGAACGG
>CAYMOD010000099.1:0-7403 GCA_964391945.1 uncultured Rhodobacterales bacterium
CATCCTGATCGCGGTCTTCGGCATGCGGATCATCTTCCCGCTGCTGATCGTGGTGATCGCGGCGAATATCGGCCCGATCGAGGCGATGGTCCTCGCAGCCGTCGAGCCTGACCGCTATGCCGAGATCATGCACGACGCGCATCTGCCGATCGCGGCCTTCGGCGGCACCTTCCTGATGATGGTGGGGCTCACCTTCTTCTTCGACGAGCAGAAGGACGTGCACTGGGTAAAATGGCTGGAGCGCCGCCTCGCCTATTACGCGACGATCCGCGGCATCGAGGTGGCCTTCGTGCTGGTGCTGATCCTCGCCTTCTCGCGCCTCCTCGAGCCGGCGCAGGCGACGGTTTTCTTCCATTCGGCAATCTGGGGCCTGTTGACGTTCCTCCTCGTCGAGGTGATCGGCGGGCTGATCGACAGCGCGCAGCAAGCCATGAGCACCGCCGCGAAGGGCGGGCTCGGCGCCTTCCTCTATCTCGAGGTGCTTGATGCATCCTTCTCGTTTGACGGAGTGATCGGCGCCTTCGCGCTTTCGAAGAACCTCTACGTGATCGCGATCGGCCTCGGCATCGGCGCGATGTACGTGCGGTCCATGACCATCATGCTCGTCGAGAAGGGCACGCTGGCCCAGTACCGTTTCCTTGAACACGGCGCCTTCTACGCTATCCTCGCCCTCTCGGTGATCATGTACCTGCAGTCGCTCGTGCACATCCCCGAGGTCATCACCGGGCTCGGCGGTGCGACGCTGATCGGCATCTCGCTCTGGTCGTCGATCCGCTGGAACCGCCGCCACGGATCCCACGGGGAGCCCGGCACCCTGCCCTGGGGGGCATCCGAGCCGGCAGTCGAGGAAGGCCGGTGAGACCGGTGGAAGTGTGGGCGCGGAGCCGCCCACGCGTGAAGCCCAGCCCGAGCCCATGAAATCAAATGCAGACTAATCGTTACCAGAAGGTGAACACCGTCTGGTGGCGGCGTGAGCAGAGCCTTGGAAGTGCTCCCGGAATTCCCGGAATACCGCGTCGTAGATGTCGCGTTTGAACGACACGATGCGTTCGATGAGGTCCTCGGGCGCGATCCAGGCCCAGCGGCTGAACTCGGGCGCTTCGCGGCGGATGTCGATCAGCGAATCGGGACCGTGGAATCGCAGGAGATACCACATCTGCTCCTGTCCGCGGTAGCGCCCGCCCCAGAGCCGCGGCACGAGATCGGCGGGCAGGTCGTAGCGCAGCCAATTCCGCGTCTCCGCGACGAGTTCGACCGCCCGTTCGGGAATGCCGGTCTCCTCGTCAAGCTCACGGAGGGCGGCGTGCAGCGGCGTCTCGTCCTTGTCGATACCGCCCTGCGGCATCTGCCAGGCCGGCCCGGGATTGTCGATACGCTGGCCGGCGAAGACGAGCCCCGCCGGATTCTGCACGACGAGCCCGACCCCGCGACGATATGGCAGGGCCGCGATATCGTCGGAGATCGCCGCCATGTCAGTGCGAGGCGCCGTTGAGGAAGGCGAGGCCCTGAAGGATGTCGAGCGCGTAGGCCATCTGGTAATCCTCGGCCCGGCGCGTGGCGATCTCCTCCTTGCGCTTCTGCTCGGCCTCGAGCTGCTCGCGCTCGTCATCGCTCAGCCAGTCATTCTGGAGCGAGCCGCGCAGATCGCTTTCCGACCGCAGTTGCGGAATGATTGTGGACTCGGCGCCCTCCTCCGCCTCTTCCGGCGAAACGTCCTCGAGCCGCTGCTCGACGAGGATGTCCGGCGCTACGCCGAGCGCCTGGATCGACCGGCCGGAAGGCGTGTAGTAACGCGCGGTCGTCAGCCGCATCGCCCCATCGTCCTGCACCGGAATGATTGTCTGCACCGAACCCTTGCCGAAGCTCTGGGTGCCGACGACAATCGCCCGCCGGTGGTCCTGGAGTGCGCCCGCGACGATCTCCGACGCGCTCGCCGAACCGCCGTTGATCAGCACGACGATCGGCTTGCCCTGGGTCAGATCACCCGGCGTGGCGTTGTAGCGGTCCGCGTCCCGCGGGTCGCGGCCCCGGGTCGAGACGATCTCCCCCGAATCGAGGAAAGCGTCCGTCACCTGGATCGCCTGATCGAGAAGCCCGCCCGGATTGTTGCGCAGGTCGATGATGAACCCCTCGACATTGTCGATGCCGCCGGCCTCCTCGATCCGTTCGGCGATCTGATCTTCGAGATTGGGGAAGGTCTGTTCGTTGAACGTGGTGATCCTGAGCACGACCGCATCATCCTCGAGATGGGAGCGGACCGCCTGGATCGTGATCGTCTCGCGCGTGATATCGACATCGAACGGTTCGGTCTCGCCTTCGCGCAGGATGGTGATCTTGATGTCCGAACCCACTGGTCCGCGCATCAGGTCCACCGCCTCGTTGAGCGTGAGACCGAGCACCGAATCGCCGTCGACATGAGTGATCAGGTCGTTCGTCTGCAGGCCGGCGCGATCGGCAGGCGTGCCCTCGATCGGCGCCACGACCTTCACGAAACCGTTCTCCTGCGTCACCTCGATACCGAGGCCCCCGAACTCGCCGCGGGTCTGCACCCGCATGTCATCGAAACTGTCCGGCGGCAGGTAGCCCGAGTGCGGATCGAGCGAGGAGAGCATGCCGTTGATCGCAGCCTCGATCAGGTCGGCTTCCGACACTTCCTCGACATAACCGACGCGGATGCGCTCGAAAATGTCGCCGAAGAGATCGAGTTGCTCGTAGATCGCGGCGCGGTCCTCGTTCTCCTGCGCAAGGATCGGCACGGCGAACTGCGAGGTCACCACCACCCCTGCAAGGGCCCCTCCGATACCGGCGAGCACGGTCTTCTTCATGTAGCGCATCCTATCCGTTCCGGGGAGCGGGATCGAGACCGAGCCAAGGACCCGGATCGATCGCCTTACCTCCCCGCCAAAGCTCCATATAAAGCGTTTCCGCGGCGGACGCGTCACTTCCTTGCCGGGTCAACATCAAAAATTCTTGGGAATCCATCGCTCGACCGCCAAGAAAGCCCAGAGGCGCCCCGGAGCGCACGATATCTCCGGGGGCCACGACCGCCTCCGCAAGGCCGGCAAGGACGACGATGGCGTCATCGGCGGGCGCGATCGCGACCACGGTCTGGAAATCGAGGAAGGGGCCGACATAGCGCACCTCGCCGGTTGCGGGCGCGGTGACGACGCTTCTTGGCGCAGCGGCGAGGATCAGCCCGTTCCGGATCATGCCGCCGGCATCACGCTCGCCGAAGCTGAGGGCGACGCGGCCGGAAACCGGCATCTCGAGCAGGAGCCCGTCTCCTCCGAAATTGCGCGACGAGCGGGTGACGCGGACGCCGCCGGTCGCGGCGAATTCCCCGGCGGAGGCAACGGCGATCTCGGCAAGGGCCGTGACCTGGTGCGGGACCGGAGCGGCGAGATTGCCCGCGAGTTCGCTCAGGCTGTCGCTGTCCCGGGCAAGCGCGGCAAGGCGGCCCCGTGGATCGGGCGGTCCCGCCGTTGCCGGCGCATCGGCGATGATAGCCAGCCGCAGCGCGTTTCCGGCCTCGGCAAGGACATCGGCGCCGCTCGCGAGGATCGTCTCCGCCTCCTCGCGCAACATGCGGGCCGCAGCCAGTGCCTGCAGCCGGCCTCCGAGCGCATCGGCGTGCCGGGCAAGTTCCGTTTTCGCGGGGGCGAGCAGCACCGCCGCCCGCGCCGCCGCCAGCGGCCCCGCCGGGTGAACGGGCGCTGCCCCCGGCAGGCCCGCGCGCGAGGCGGAGACGAGCACGGCCATCAGGCGCTTGTTGCCACCGTCCTCCTCACGGAGTTGCCATTCGGCGCTCCGCGCTTCGCTTCCGGCTGCGGCGATGTCGGCGCCAAGACCGGCAATCGCGCCTTCAAGGTCGCGCAGGGCACGAACGAAACCCGCCTGATCGCTTCCGGGATCGATCGCGGCGAGCCGTTCGCGCACGTGGAGGAGTTCGGCTGTGGCCGCGATGGCACGGCGAGCGGCGGTCGAGGCCGGTATCTCCGCCCGAACTTCTGCCGCCGCCGGCGGTTCGGCCATGGGTTCGGCCACCGGTTCGGATCCGCGCGGCATCCCGAGCCCGAGGGCCACCGCCGCCGGACCGAGCGCGAAGGCGAGTGCCGCGAGCCTCACGGTGCACCTCCCGGGATCAGGCTCGTGCCCGTCATCTCCGGCGGCCTGTCGAGTCCCATGAGTTCGAGAAGCGTCGGCGCGAGATCGGCCAGACGACCATCGCGGAGCTGCACCCCGTCCGGCCCGCCGATGAGGATGACCGGGACCGGATTCAGCGTGTGCGCCGTGTGCGGGCCGCCGGTTTCGGGATCGATCATCATCTCGCAATTACCATGATCGGCGGTGACGATCATCGCACCGCCCGCGGCTTCGACCGCAGCGAGGGCGGCACCGAGGCCGCGGTCCACCGCCTCGCAAGCACGGATCGCGGCCTCGATCACGCCGGTATGGCCGACCATGTCGGGATTGGCGAAGTTGACGACGATCAGGTCGTAGACGCCGGAGCGGATCGCCGCGACGAGGTGCCCGGTCACTTCCGATGCCGACATCTCGGGCTGGAGGTCGTAGGTCCTGACCCTGGGGCTCGGCGCCATGTAGCGGTCCTCGCCTTGCGCGGGCTCCTCGATGCCGCCGTTCAGGAAGAAGGTGACGTGGGGGTATTTCTCGGTCTCGGCGAGTCGGAACTGGCGGAGGTTCTTCCGGGCGACCCAGGCGCCGAGCGTGTTGTGCAGTTCCTCGGCCGGGAACATCACGCCCATGCGTTCTGCGAGCGCGGTCGAATAGGCGACCATGCCGGCAGCATGTGCGAAATCCGGCAGCGCGCCGCGTTCGAACCCGGCGAAGGCGGGGGAGAGGAGCGCGGTCAGGATCTGGCGCGCACGGTCGGCGCGGAAATTGGTGAAGAGGAGGCCGTCGCCCCCCTTGATGCCGTGGTAGGCGCCGATCACCGTGGGGGAGACGAACTCGTCGGTCTCGCCGCGCGCGTAGGCAGCGGCAATCGCGACATCGGCGGAGGCTGCCCGTCCGTCCTCGCCGCCACCCTCACCATCAACAATCGCGCGGTAGGCAGCCTCGATCCGCTCCCAGCGATTGTCGCGGTCCATCGCGTAAAAGCGGCCGGTGACGGTGCCGATACATGCACCCTCCGGCAGCCGCGCGACGATGCTCGCAACCTGCTCGCACGCGGATTTGGGCGGCACGTCGCGGCCATCGAGAAAGGCGTGGATCACCACCGGTATCCCGGCTCCGGTCAGGACCTCGGCGGCGCGGACCATGTGACGGTCGTGGGCGTGCACGCCACCGGGCGAAGCAAGGCCCATGACATGGGCGCGCCCGCCCGAGCGCTTCAGCGCCGCGATCAGATCCCGGAGCGCCGAAGCATGCTCGAACGCGCCCTCCGCAATCGCCTTGTCGATCCGGGGCAGGTCCATCCAGACGATCCGGCCGGCGCCGATGTTCATGTGGCCGACCTCGGAGTTGCCCATCTGGCCTTCGGGGAGCCCGACGTCGGGGCCGTGCGCGCAAAGGGTGGCGTGCGGGAAGGTTTTCCAGATCCGGTCGAAACTGGGGGTATCGGCGAGGGCGACGGCGTTCGCCGCGCGCTCCAGTCGCAATCCCCAACCATCCAGAATGCACAAGACGACTGGCTTTCGCCCGTTCATGCCACCTGCTCCAACTGCCTGCCTCGGTATCGTTTTCCTCAATCGTTACTCGCGGAGTGGGCGGCATGCAAACGATCTGACCCTCAACGGCGCCCAGATGCCGAAAACGGACGTTAATTATCCTGCAGGAACCTCAAGCTGCTATGGTATCTTCTCCCGAAGATCAGCAGGGGGACCAGAATGATGGCGGAGATGCAGCCGGGCGCCAAGCCTCGGGTAGTGATCGTCGGCGCGGGCTTTGCGGGTATCGAGGTCGCGAAGGAACTCGGTCGCGCCGGGATCGCGGCGACGGTGGTGGACCGGCAGAACCATCACGTATTCCAGCCCCTCCTCTACCAGGTCGCCACCGCCGTGCTTTCCGCACAGAGCATTGCTTCGCCAATTCGCGCCATCCTGCGCCGGTACCCGTCGATCAGCGTGCTCCTCGGCGAGGTCGAGCGGATCGACACCGAAACGCGGCGCGTCATCTGCGCGCATGGCGCGGTACTCGACTATGACATCCTCGTGCTCGCCCCCGGCACCCGCACCGGCTATTTCGGCAACGAGGACTGGGCGCGCTTCGCGCCCGGAATGAAATCGGTGGAGGATGCCCGCGCCATCCGCTCGCGCATCCTCCTTGCCTTCGAGCGGGCGGAGCGCGAAGCCGATGCCGACATGCGCGCGCGGATGCTCACCTTCGCGGTCATCGGCGGCGGCCCGACCGGGGTCGAGTTGGCCGGGTCCATCGCCGAGCTCACCCGCTTCACCCTCGCCCGCGATTTCCATCATATCTCGCCAGAGGCGACGCGCATCCTCCTCATCGAGGCGGCGCCGCGCATCCTCGGCGCCTTCGACGAAAAGCTCGGCACATACGCGCTCGAGCGGCTGAGGCGGCTCGGGGTGACGGTCATGCTGGAGCAGAAGGTGGAGGAAATCGACGCGCAGGGCCTGACCGTCGAGGGCCGGCACATACCGGCGGGCCTCGTCGTTTTCGCGGCCGGCGTCACCTCGTCCCCCCTCGGCGCGACGCTCGGAATCGAGACCGACCGCGGCGGCCGCGTCCCGGTCCGCCCGACGCTTGAAGTGGAGGGTCTTTCCGGCGCCTTCGCGCTCGGTGATATTGCCGCCTGCCCCGGCCCGGACGGCGAGCCGCTGCCCGGCCTCGCCCAGGTCGCCAAGCAGCAGGGCATCCATCTCGGCCGCGCGCTGGTCGCGCATATCCGGGATGGCACGCCGCTGCCGCCTTTCAGTTATCACAGCCGTGGCAACACCGCGATCGTCGGCCGTCATGCCGCGATTTACGAGACGGAGCGGCGCAAGGTGACGGGCTGGCCCGCCTGGGGGCTCTGGGGCTTCGTCCACGTCTATCTCCTCGTCGGTTTCCAGAACCGCCTTCTGGTGGTGATCCAGTGGCTCTGGAGTTATCTCACCTATCAAAGCGGCGCGCGCGTCGTCGTCGGCGACGAGACCGGGATCGCGCCGCCGCGACCGGCCTCCGACCCCGCGGTTGCAGAGGAGCGGAGGATGGCGTAAGCCAGCGGCGATCTCCCCGGGAGCCTCCCATGATCGGACACCTCAACCACGTTGCCATTGCTGTGCCCGACCTCGAGGCCGCAGCAGCCCAGTACCGGGACATGCTCGGCGCCACGGTCGGGCCGCCGCAGGACGAGCCCGATCATGGTGTCAGGGTGGTGTTCGTGGAACTGCCGAACACGAAGATCGAGCTCTTGCACCCCCTCGGGGAAGCATCGCCCATCC
>CAYMOD010000100.1:0-7339 GCA_964391945.1 uncultured Rhodobacterales bacterium
GTAGTAGACGGTGTCGTTGAAGAGCACCGTGTCCTGCGGCACGACACCGATCGCGGCACGCAGGGACCATTGCGTCACGTCGCGGATGTCCTCCCCGTCGATGGTGATCGCGCCGCCCTGGACATCGTAGAAACGGAAGAGCAGCCGGCCGATCGTCGACTTGCCCGATCCCGAGGGGCCGACGACGGCGACGGTTTCGCCCGGCTCGACGACGAAATCGAGCCCGTCGAGGATGCCGCGCCCGGCCTCGTAGGCGAAGGTGACGTTCCGGAACACGATCCGGCCCTCGCTGACGCGCAAGGCTCGCGCGCCGGGGCGGTCCACCACCTCGGCCGGCTGGTCGAGCAGGCCGAACATCGCCGCCATGTCGATGAGAGACTGGCGGATCTCGCGGTAGACCGTGCCGAGGAAGCCGAGCGGCATGGTGATCTGGATCATGTAGGCGTTGACCATCACGAAATCGCCGACGGTGAGGCTCCCCCCCTGCACGCCGGTCGCCGCCATCGCCATCACCGTGACGAGGCCCGTGGTGATGATGAAGGTCTGGCCGACGTTGAGCCAGGCAAGCGAGGTCTGGGTCTCGACCGCGGCGCGCTCGTAACCCGCCATTGCGCCATCGTAGCGGCGGGCTTCGCGCCCCTCGGCGCCGAAATACTTCACGGTCTCGAAATTCAGCAGGCTGTCGATCGCCTTCTGGTTCGCCTCGGTATCGCGCTCGTTCATGCGCCTGCGGATGGCGACGCGCCATTCGGTGACGCGGAAGGTGAAGACGACATAGAGGAAGACCGTCACCACCACGACGACGAGGTACCGGACGTCGAAGACGATAAAGAGGATCGCCGCGACGAGCGCGAGTTCGAGGATCAGCGGCACGATCGAGAAGAGGAGGAAGCGCAGCAGGAAATCGACGCCCTTGATGCCGCGCTCGATGACGCGGCTGAGGCCGCCGGTGCGCCGGGTGATGTGGAAGCGGAGCGAGAGCGCGTGGATATGCGCGAAGGTCTCCCGCGCGATCGAGCGCAGCGCCCGCTGGCCGACCGCGGCGAAGACACCGTCGCGGAGCTGCGCGAAGCCGGTGCCGGCGAGACGCATGAACCCGTAGGCGAGGACAAGGCCGATGGGACCCACGACGAGGAGCCAGGTCTCGCGCGCCGGCCCCGCCTCGGGGGCGAGGAGATCGACCGCCTCGCGGAAGAAGAAGGGGGTGACGACGGTCGCGACCTTGGAGAGGACGAGCGCCACCATGGCGATGACGACGCGGGTCCGCGCCGCCCGGTTGTCCTCCGGCCAGAGATAGGGGGCAACGCGGCGGATGGTGCGCCAGCCGCTCGCCTCGCTGGCGGGGTGGTCGGTCAGGGAGACGATGTCGGGGCCTCCGCGGTTTCCGCCGTGCGTTCGGGCAGGGCGAAGATCTGGCCGGGATAGATGAGATCGGGGTCGCGGATCAGTTCGGCATTGGCAGTGAAGATCCGGGTGTAGTGCATGCCCGATCCGTAGCGGTTGCGGGCGATGGTCCAGAGGCTGGCGCCGGGCTGGACGGTGATGCTGCCCGGCCCGGCGGCGGGGTCGGGATACGCACGGCGGAACGGCGTCTCGACCCGGTCCGTGACCGTGCCGTCCATGGCGAGCGCATCGATGCGCAGGCGGTGGTCGCCGGCGGGGAGATCCGCGAGTCCGACCTGCCAGCGGCCCTCGTCATCGGCAATCGCGTCGAGGGCATGGGTGCCATCGACATAGATCCGCACCGGGGTTCCAGCCGGAGCGAAGCCCGAGAGCGTGACCCCGCCGGTTTTGGCGTAGTCGATGCTGGCGAGGCTGAGCGTGTCGGTCGCGGCGGGGCTGGAGAGGACTTCGGGTCCCTCGGGGCGGAGGATGGCGGTAACGGCGACGGCTGGCGCAGACGGGGCGGCGTCGGGTGCCGCCGGTGAGGCGGCTCTGCCGGCCGCCGCGGATGGGGGCAGGATGAGGACGTGCTCGTCCGATTCAGCCACGCCGTCCTCGCCTTCGCTGCGGAGCGTGAGGCGCTGCGGCTCCCCGGCGGGTTCGGCATGGAACGAGACGACAAAATCGCCGCCCGGCCCTGCTTCCACCCTGGCGAGGATCTCCCCGCCCGCGCGCAGGGTGACACGATCGCCCGGCCCGGCGCGGCCCGCGACGATGCCTGCCCCGTCGGGCGCAACGCGAACGACGTCGAAACGCGGCCGCATGATCCCGGACCGGAGCGCATCGGCTTCCACTTCCACCGCCGGCGCCTGCGGTGGCGGCGCGGGCCGTGTCAGCACGTAGGCCGCGCCGCCGAGGGCCGCCGCTGCTCCGATCGCCAATGACACGCTGATGGCGCCTGCCGGTGTCCAGACCATACCGGCCTCCGCTGCTGCTTTCGCGCGCCCCGGACGATGACACTTCGTTCCCCGGGAGCGTTCGACAACCATGGGGGCCAGCGGCGGTTTTTGCAACTCAAGCCCCGATTGTGCTGCCCGGACTTGCGGCGCGGCGCGCCCGCTCCCGGCGCCAGCTCTCCCAGGAGTAGAGCCCGAGTGCTGCCCAGATCAGCGGAAAGGCAAGCCCGTGCCAGAGGGTGAAGGCTTCGCCGAAGAGGAAGACGGCGATGAGGAACTGGAAGCTCGGGTTGAGATACATGACGAAACCGACGGTCGCGAAGCTCACCCGCCGCATGGCGTAGGAGAAAAGCATGAGCGGCACGCCGGTGAGCGGCCCGGAGAAGGCGAGCATGGCGCTGGTGAAGAGATCCGCCCCGAAGAGCCCGCCCGGACGGCCGTCGAGCGTGGCCGTGACCCCGAGGTGGAGCGAAGCGAGCCAGACGAGCGCGAGCGGCAGGAGAAGGAGCGTCTCGACAAGGACGCTGATGAGCGCCCCGGTCGTGATCCGGCTCTTCGCGAGTCCGTAGAGGGCGAAGGTCACCGCGAGGATGAGGGCGATCCACGGCGCATGCCCGAGGCCGAACGTGAGCAGCGCCACCGCGACGATGGCAAGCGCCAGCGCCGCCGACTGGCCGCGGGTGAACCGCTCGCCAAGCACCCAGAAGGCGAGGCCGACGGCGACGAGGGGAAAGATGTAGTAGCCGAGACTCGACTGCAGGGCGCGGCCGGTCTGGATCGAGAAGACGAAGAAGAACCAGTTCATCCCGACCATCGCCGCCGCGAAACCGACGAGGAGGAGGATGCGGGGCGCCCGGAACGCATCGGCGATCTCGTGCAGGCGGCGCCGGGCCGCGAGGACGAGGATGAAGAAGACGACGGTCCAGAGCGTGCGGTGGGCAAGCACCTCGAGGGGCGGCACATGCGCGATGATCTTGTAGAAGATCATCGATCCCGCCCACATCATGCAGGCGGCGACCACCGCCCCGATCCCCTTCGCCGCGTCGCTCATCACCGCGTCGCCCCCGCCGCCGGCCGATCGGGGAAAGAGGCGGGGGCCGGGGCTGCCTCCCCCTGACGCCGCGCCGCTCTCGCGGGCTCGTCCGGACATCCCGGGGAAGCATCCGCTTCTCCGGGTGTTTCTGCACGGGCGGTTCCGGCAGCCGCCCTGCCCGGCTCCGGGGCGATGCGCTTCGTGCCACGGGCACCGATGCCGGCCGGACGGCGCGGGCGGGATCGGGACACGGGAGGATTGCCCGACGCGCCGCCTGCGAGGTCAAGGAAGGGGGGAACCTCTCCCGCCCGACGCCCGAGCCCGCTCGTCCATCCTGCCTCCTCGTCCGGGCGGAACCGCCGCGCCCTCCGCTCTGTCAGAGCGTTTTCAGCGAAAGCGGGTCCCCCTTTCGCGGTTCGAAAACGCGACCACTCCATGACCTGGAGGATATTCGGCGAACCGGTGTTGGCCGAATATCCTCCAGCCTGAGAGGCCCGATCATGGAAGGGAGGCATCCGATGCAGGACTGTCACCTTCCCGATCGCCCCTGCATCAATGCGCCACGGATCATGGGAGCGCCGGTCTGCATTCGCGGCATCGGCCTCCTGCATCATCTGCCAGAGCGCGATCTTCCGGAGCACGGCTGACACGTTGCCGTAACGCCAGCGCCACGCGCGCGGACGAAGACGATCCGGTGCGTCAGGCGCCGGGCGGCGGTGGCGGGTGGACGGTGAAGAGCTGGGCAAGTTCGGCCACGTCATTCGCGCGTTTCCAGCCGTCCTGGCCCGGGGTCCAGACATGGGTCTCGCGCGTGAACTCGCCCCGGCTCACCATCTGGCCGAGTTCGGCGCGGCTGAAAGGGCCGCGGGTCTCGCCGTTCACCGCGGTATGCCAGACGCGGTCGGGTGGAGGCGGGGGTGACGGGATCTCGGCCGGTGCGGTGCTGCCCATCTGGCCTGCCATCCGGTTTGCCATTGCCATGCCCATCCCCATGCCGAGGCCCGCGCCCATGCCGCCGTCGCCGCCGGGATTGCTGGCGGCCGCGGTCATCGCCTCGGCGGCGGAGAACTGCTGGTAGCGGCTGAGGTCGCCGACGATCCCCATCTTCGTGCGCTGGTCGAGCGCCTTCTCGACCGGGGCGGGGAGCGAGACGTTCTCGATGTAGAAGCTCGGGATCTCGAGGCCGTATTCGGCGACGCGGGGCGCGATCCGCTCGGCCACGAGCTTGCCGAGGTCGAGCGTGTTCGCCGCCATGTCGAGGACCGGGATGCCCGACGAGGCGACGATCTGCGAGAAGTTCGCGACGATGTGGTTGCGGATCTGGAACTCGATCTCGTCGGTGGTGAATTCGCCGTCGGTGCCGACGATCTCGGTCATGAACCGCGCGGGATCGGCGACGCGCATCGTGTAGGTGCCGTAGGCGCGCAGCCGCACCATGCCGAATTCGGGGTCGCGGCAGGTGATCGGGTTCCGGGTCCCCCATTTCATGTCGGTGAAGCGGCGGGTGTTGACGAAGTAGATCTCGGAGACGAAGGGCGACTGGAAGCCGTGGTGCCAGTGCTGGAGCGTCGTCATCACCGGCATGTTGTTGGTCTCGAGCTCGTAGAGACCGGGGCCGAAGACATCGGCGAGCTGGCCCTCGTGGACGAAGACCGCCACCTGCCCCTCGCGGACGGTGAGCTTGGCGCCGTATTTGATCGCGTGGCCGTGCCGCTCGAACCGCCAGACGATGGTGTCGCGGGTGTCGTCGACCCAGTGGATGACGTCGATGAACTCGCCGCGGAGGAAATCGAGGAAGGCCATGACACTCAGCTCCGGCTGCGGAAGGGTTTCTCCGGCAGAGAGAGTATAGGAACTCGGAGGCGCTGCCGCCACACCGGGCCGGGCAGCGCCGGCCAGGAAGTCATCCCGCCACCGCCTGCGCCACGAGGGCCTTGAGGTCCGCCTCCGGGCGGGCGCCGATATGGGAGATGACCTCGGCGGCGGCGATGTTGCCCATGCGCGCGGCGGTGAGCCAGTCCTGGCCCTGGACCATGCCCCAGAGAAAACCCGCGGCGAAGAGGTCGCCCGCCCCGGTCACGTCGATGACCTCGGTGCCCACCGCCTCGGCATGGACGCGCGCGCCACCGGCGAGGACGTGCACGCCCTTCGCGCCCACCGTGCAGGCGGTGACCGGCGTCTCCGCCTCGGCGAGCGTCATCGCGGATTCGAGGCTCTCGGTCTCGTAGAGCGCCTTCAGTTCGTGTTCGTTGGCGACGAGAAGATCGGTGTCCTCGCGCACCATCCGGCGGAAGGCATCGCGGTGGCGATCGACGCAGAACGGGTCGGAGAGGGTGACAGCGACCTTGCCCCCTGCCCGCCTGGCCGCGCCGATTGCCCTGGCGAAGGCGGCGTGGCTGTCGGGCCCGTCGAACCGGTAGCCTTCGAGGAAGATCCATTGTGAGCGCGCGATCTGGGTTTCGTCGATATCGGCGGGGCCGAGGAATTCCGAGACGCCGAGATAGGTGCTCATCGACCGCTCGCCGTCCGGGGAGACGAGGACGAGGCAACGCCCGGTCTCGGCCGCGTGATCCTTCGGCGCCATCGGCGTCGTGTATTCCGCGCCCTGCGCGCGGAGGTCATGGGCGAAGATCGCCCCGAGCTGGTCGTCCCGGACCTTGCCGACATAGGCGGTGCGCGCGCCGAGGGCGGCGAGGCCGGCGATGGTGTTCGCGGCCGAACCGCCCGAGACCTCGCGCGCGGGGCCCATCGCGCCGTAAAGCTCGCGGGCGCGGCCGGTGTCGATCAGGGTCATGACCCCGCGCTCCACCCCCGTCTCCGCGAGGAAGGCGTCGTCGACGCGGGCGATCACGTCAACGATGGCGTTGCCGATGCCGACGACATCGTAGCTCTTGGTCATGCGGTCTTGTCCTCCCAGGGGCAGAGGTCGCGGATGAGACAGGCGGGGCACGCGGGCTTGCGCGCCTTGCAGATGTAGCGGCCGTGCAGGATCAGCCAGTGATGGGCGTGAAGCTGGTAAGGTGCGGGGACGTGGTCCTCGATCGCGCGCTCCACCGCGGCCACGTCCTTGCCGGGGGCGACGCGGGTGCGGTTGGCGACGCGGAAGATATGGGTATCGACCGCCTGCGCCGGATGGCGCCACCACATGTTGAGGACGACATTCGCGGTCTTGCGGCCGACGCCCGGCAGCGTCATCAGCGCCGCCCGGCTTGCGGGCACCTCGCCGCCGAACCGCTCGACGAGCAGCTGCGAGAGGCGGATCACGTGTTTCGCCTTGTTGCGGTAGAGGCCGATGGTGCGGATATGCCCGATCAACCCCTCCTCGCCGAGGGCGAGCATCTTCTCGGGCGTGTCGGCAATCCGGAAGAGCGCCTCGGTCGCGCGGTTCACGCCCTTGTCGGTCGCCTGCGCGGAGAGTGTGACGGCGACGAGGAGCGTGTAGGCGTTGGTGTGGACGAGCTCGCCCTTCGGCTCGGGTTCGGCCGCGTGGAAACGGCGGAAGATCTCGGTAACGGTCGGGTAATCGAGGGGCTCGGCCATGGCGGGGAGGGATAGGCAGGCGGCCGGTCGAGGGCAAGCCCGCAAGGAAGCGCGAGGGGCGTGGAGTCCGAACAAAGCGGGCACATTTAAGGATTCATTAAGATTTACGCCGCTAGGAAGCTCGGGTCCCACTCGACCGGAGGTTGTCCCGATGCGTTATACCGACCCCGCCCTCCTCCGCGGCTCGATCCTTGCGGCTCCCGGCCTCCGCGACGGCGCTCCCTGCCTCGAGGCGCGCACGCGGTTCGCGGTGACGCAGGCGCTCGCGCAGGGGAGGATCGGCTTCCACTTCCAGCCGGTCGTGCGGGCCGAGGCGCCGGATTTCACCGCTTTCCACGAGATGCTGGTGCGGATGACGCTGCCCACGGGCGAGACGGTGAGCGCCGGAACCTTCATGCCGGCGGTCGAACGGGGACCGCTCGGCCGG